>USNJ01000099.1 GCA_900556055.1 uncultured Ruminococcus sp. | reverse complement strand
AAGAGAGATAACCTCGGCAGAAATAGGACCGTCAACTATAGTGGTTATCTCCTTTACTACCTCCTCAAAAACACGGCCTTCCTTTGCAATAAGTGAGGGATTTGTGGTAACGCCGCAGATAACACCCAGGTCATTTGCCCAACGGATATCATCAACATTTGCAGTGTCAATAAATAACTTCATAATATCATATCCTTTCATATATTACCTATTTTGTTTTGTGAAGTAACTTTCATTAATAATATTATAAGCTTTTCATATTATTTTTTCTTGCCGATTATTGTGCTTTTTTTTCTATATTTTGTGCAAATATCAACTGTAAATTTTTCTGCTGTGAATATCATCTATTCCCGATTTTCGATAGAAATATGTATTTATCACATCTCGCCACTGCCTGCTGTTTTGAAGCTGTTTTTCAAATCGGATCTCCGCTTCTCGGTAAATATCCTCGGGCAGCTTCTCTTTAAGGGACTTCCATTTCAGAAGAAGCTCCTCAGCCTTTTGTGCGCCGTCAAAATGGCTGTCATAGATATGCTGTATCAGAGTCTTTCCGCTTTTAAGCATATAGGTATAAGGAAGATGATGGAAAAACAAGAGCAATTCCCCGGGACAGGTGTCAGGGTTTTCATACATCTCTTCATTATGTGGAGCATACTGTGCTGTATATCCCGTTCCCGTGGCTTTTGTCCTGTCTGCACCCATACCGTTTCTGTCGGAGTAATGATAGGTTCCCCAAGGGGAATACTCGTACCCGTCAACGTCCACCCCGTAATGATAATGAGGAGTAACCATCCAGCCCACCCCCAATGGCGAGGTGTAGCTTTCGTAAATGTCCCTTGATGACAAAAGCATTCGGCATATGATATCAGCCGTTTCGTCATCGGTGGTGACCGCCGCCCTTACCCATTCTTCCGCTATTTGCTCAGCCGAAAGTTCGGGGTCAAAGATCAGTCTGCCGTAGCCGTATAGATTAGCCCCTGCAAGAGGATTCCCTGTCCAGCAAAGATCGCTGCCCACATTTGAAACTCCTGCCGCTCCCAGAACATTTTTGCTAACAAGCGAACCTTCACCGCCATGATATGTATCAAAATCGAGACATTCCTTCCACATAGGAACAAGGTAACAAAGGTCTATCTGCTGTCCTGTGTATTCCTGAGCTATCTGAAATTCGCACAGACAGTTTGTATGGGGCATTGCCCCGAAAAGTGGCGAGACCGCTTCACGAATCTGAAAATCCATTGGTCCGTTTTTGATCTGGATATAAGCATTGTCAGAGAATTTTCCGTCCAGTGGCTTAAAACAGTCATAAGCCGCCTTTGCCCTGTCTGAAGCTCTGTCTCTCCAGTCAACATGGCAGTTATACACAAAGCACCGCCATATCACCTTGCCGCCATAGGGCTTTAAGGCAGCCGCAAGCATATTTGCACCCTCAGCGTGATCTCTGCCGTAGGAATGGGGTCCGGGACGGTTTTCCGAATCGGCTTTCACAAGAAATCCTCCGAAACCGGGAATGTGGCTGTAAATATTTTCCGCAATGCATTTCCACCAGCTTATTACCCTTTCATCTAACGGGTCGGCTGTGGACAGTCCGTCAATTTCCATTGGAGCGGCAAAATTCACGCTGAGATACAGCTTTATGCCGTAATCGGCGAAAGCGTCTGCGATCTTTGCAATATCCGGAAGGAATTTCTCTGTGATAAAATATGTCTCGTTCTTATGCACATTAACATTATTAATACATATGGAATTTATCCCCACAGAGGAAAGAAGTCTTGCATAATCGGTCAGCCTTTTCATATCCGAAACAGGTCTGCCGTTTTCATAAAAAAAGGAGGTTCCCGAATAACCTCTTTCCACCGTACCGTCGGCATTGTCCCACTGATCTATCATTCTAAGGGGGAAAAAGGGCTTTTCGGTAAGGTTAAGGCTTTCGGGCGAATATCCCGCAGAGGCGAGTATAAGAAACCTGAAAACGCCGTAAAGAACGCCGTTTTCGTTGCCTCCCTCAACGGTGATATTGTCATCTGAAACGGTTATTTTGTAGCCGCCTTCACCGAGGCGTTCATTTTTCCGAAGGATAAAGCACCCTCCCGAAAAAGGCTTGGATATCCTTTCGGAAGTTTTTCCCGTAAGCCGTTTGTATACCCTTTCAAGCTCCTTTGCGGCAGAGCTTATTTCCCTGCCGCATGAGAGTACGCATATCCTTGAAAGAAATTTTTCCGCCCATTGCATCGAACTGTCCTTGCCGTAAGCAAGCCAACAGTCATAAAGCATATCCATAGCATTTACCTTTCAGATAACTGTAAGCCTTCCTCGATATCATTGCCGTTGTTCATAAGGGTATATTTCCTTCCGTCAACTGTAACGGAATACTCTCCCTTGAAGCCGCAAAGCTCAAAACAGCCGTTATCATCAGTCACAGCCGAATACTCGGTAGACCATTCTTTTTTGATAAGACCCGTGAGCATTTCATAAGAGGGCTTGGGAGAACCGTCTCTTCTCAGAATACCGCTTGGAGCATTGAGCCAGCCGCCGTCGGTCAGATCCCAGCCTGTGACCGCCTCCACAAGGGGGTGAGCAAATAAAATACGGTACATTTCCTCAAGCTGATTTTTCTGCTGCTCCTCGTATTCGGGCAGCGAATCCCAGCTTTCGGGCTGAAAATCGTTCAGGTCAACTATCTCGGGAGGCATAGGCTTTCCCGAAATAAGTGTGTTTTCCGTAAAATGGATAGGCAGACCGAAACGCTCAAAACGGCGAAGCACATTTTCAAGCTTTTCTGCGCCCCAATACCCTTGGTGCTGATGAGACTGAATGCCGATAGCGTCAATGGGAACTCCTGCTTCAAGACATTCCTCAATTACATGAGCATATGCCTCGGAGGTGTTAAAATCGTTTATAAGAAGGACAGCGTGGGGGTCGGCAGCCTTTGCCGCAGCAAATACGGATTTGATAAGGGGTATTCTTCCGTAATGTCTGCAAAGTCTTGTAACAGCATTGTCATACCTGTCAAAATCGGGCATAATAACAGTTTCGTTGATAACGTCCCAAAGTCCTACCTTACCCTTGAAAGCACTCACCTCACGAGTAATTCGGTCAAGCTGCTTCTGCATAATTTCCTCATCGCTGTACTTTAATAGCCAGTCAGCGCAGACAGTATGCCAGCAAAGAGGGTGTCCCTTTACCTTTGCTCCGTCCTTAACAATACGGTCAACGCATTTCATCATTCTGTCCTGTCTTACATCACCCTCGGAAGGCTCGTACTGTCCCCAGTAAAAAGGAAGTGTGCCGTAATTGAAAAGCTCCTCCCACCGCTTTGCACGGGGAGCAAAAAGCTCCTTCTTCTCGTCTGTATCGGCATCTGTGTAAGCCAAAACATCAAATGCACCACAACCGAATAAAAACTTGTGGTTTTCAAGCTTAACAATTACCTGCCTGCCCGAAGCAGGCTTTCCGTCAACATCTGTAATTATGATATTTTTTCTTGCCTTGCGGTGTTCATAGTTATTCATTTTTAATATCTCCTTACCGATGAATTATATTATTTAAAAATTCCGATATATCATTAATTTCCTTTTTTCGTGCCTTTTCGGAAAAGCCGTGATCTTCACCCTCATACAGGATAAGCTCAGCGTTTTTAAAGGCTTTGACTGCCTTCTTTGCGTAGCCAACATTTACCACGCTGTCCGAAGTGCCGTGCATAATAAGAACGGGGGCGGTGTATTCTCCGAGCTTTTCAAAAACATCATATCTGGGAACACCGTCATAATATTTTTTTGAAATGGTAAATCCCATAAATTCAAAGGGTTTGGTCATTTTTGAAGGATTCTTTTCCAACCACTGATTGGGAATACAGAACGCAGGATACAAAAGAACCAGACCCGAAATATCCTTCCTCTTTGCCCCTGTGAGAGCCGAAACAAAGCCGCCCTGACTTTCACCGTACAAAAAGAGCTTTTCGGGGAATACGTTGTTCTTTACATAATCGATCACAACTTCCAGATCGGATATTTCCGTGGAGATGCTCATATCAATTCCGCTGCCAATGCTTTTTGAACCAAATCCACCGCCGCAGAAATCAAAGGCATATGCCCTGATACCTCTTTCAGCAAGAGCTTCGGCAATATCGGAGGTGCTTTCAAGATTCTGATTGTAGCCGTGGCTCAGAATAACGGCACATTTATTATCCTGATGCAGGGGATAATATTCACGGACAAAGATACCGTTTCCGATAAAGTACTTTTTCCATAATGTTTTCTGAATTACGGGCAGCCTGAACGGAGTTACGGGAAGCCCCGTATTGCTGAAAAGATCGGGCTTGACAGGGTCGTTTTCCCAGGCATATCTGAGTAAAACAGGAGCATTCTCACTCTTATAACAAAGCACTAAGCCATTATCCGTAAGCCTTGCTGAGGGACGGAGAATTTCTCCCTCTAAAGTAATAAGCTCAAAATGCTTCGGCGGGTCGTTTACCATTCTGACAGCCTTGGTATCTGTAAATGACAGCAGTACCCTGCCGTCCTCAATAAGCTCTGCACTGAGAGGGAAAATGTCCTCGGGAACAAGGTTGTCCTCATATATGAGCCGCTCTGCGCAGAGTGCAAGCCTTCGTCCCACATCACGCTTATTGATAGGGTGAAGATCGTTTGATTCCCCTATGTCTATTGTCACTGCCATAGCAGTTTTGGGAATATCAAGACATTTTAGCTGCTGCTCTCTTACCTGTGCCCATGACAGCGGTACAACGCACCGAACAGGGTCATCAAAATTGCAGAGCTGTGTAATAATCACGGGAATTTCATAGCCGCAGCGTTCCCTGTACATATTCACAAATGCTTTGAACAGCTCATAATATCTTTCGGGAGCACTGTCATTGGATTCGCCCTGATACCATATCAGTCCCTTGAATTTTATGCCGAAAGCGGGAGCGGTAAGTAAGCCATACATTGAAAGCGGCAGTCCTTGAAAGAATACATCGGGAGAAATATATTCACCCCTTGCAGCCACAGCGTATTCACATTCACCCGAAAGATCAATGAGCTTATCTCCAAGCTTCAGACAGTATTTTTTACCCTCAACGAATCCTCCCCTGCCCTGTCTTACTTCAAGACGGATATGCAGGGTATTTTCACCTCTACGCAGTACTCCCTCGGGAACGGGATAAATTCTCGGCGGATACATATAGCCTGTTGAACCAACCGAATCCCCGTTAACAAACGCCTCGTCAGCATCTATCATTGCACCGAGAACAAGCACCGCACTTGAAATATCCATATCATCGGAAATTACAAAGTTTTTTCTGAACCATATCCTACCGCAGAAATTTGAAAGCATGGGGTCATCTCTGAAATAGAAAGGAATACGGCATTTTGTAAATTCGGGAGGAGAAGTAAAAATATTCCCCGAAACACTGTCCTTTTTTTCAAGCTCTGCACACCATTTTGCGTACTTTGCCCTGTCAGCCTCAGCCGTATTTTTTTCATACCCCTGAACAGTGCAGCGGGCAAGGAACTCCTCATAGCCTCCCAGCTCCATAAGCATTCCGTATGGCATTCTCGCTTCAACGGGAGAACCTCCCGCAGAGGTGTTCACAAGTCCGATGGGAACATCGAGCTTTTCCGAAAGCTTTTCGGAAAAATAATATCCTGCCGCACTCATATTCAGAAGGTCATTTCCCAGGGCGTATTTCCACTCGCCGCCCTGAAAATCGTCATATTCCTCGTCTTTTCCGAAGCAGCACACAACGGGCACACGAAATTCTCTTATAAACCTGCTGCCTTTGGGAATTTTGGGGTCTAAGTGGTCAATGGTACGAAAAATTGGCAGCTCCATATTTGACTGACCGCTTATGTGATAAAGCTCACCAAAAAGAACATCGGAAAATACTATCTTCTCGCCGCCGCAGGAAAAAGTCAATGTATAGCTTTCAAATGAAGGCGGATATGGGGGAATAATTATTTCATATTCCCCGTTTTCATTTGAAACGGCAGATAATACCCTTTCAACGCCGCTGCTCTCTGAAACAGTAAGTGTTATCTTTTCATCGGAAGGTGACTTTCCGTGAACACAGTTCTCTGTTGCACTTTGAAGTATCATATGATCTCCAAAGAAACGCATTACTGTAAATTTTTCGCTCATACCTCTCACATCTCCGCAAGCTCTTTCATCTGCTTCTTTACAGCAGGATAAATCTTGTCATACAGTCTGAAAAACTTCTCATAAACAGGAACATTTTCGGTGATTGGCTCCTGAACCTTGTCAATACCGCAAATCACCTCGCAAGCCTCGGGAACGCTCTTGTAGACCCCTGCACCCACAAGTGCAAGAATAGCCACGCCCAGAGCGGGGCCTTCCTTTGAAGCTGCGGTCTTAACGGGGCAAGCATAAAGGTCTGCAAGCATCTGTCTCCACAAAGGTGATGTTCCGCCGCCGCCGCAAGCCATCATATCGGAAACGTTGATATTCATTTCACGGCATATCTCAATGCAGTCACGGAGAGAGTAGGCAACGCCCTCCATTACTGCTCTGAGCATTTCCTTCTTTGTGTGCATTGCGGAAAGTCCGAAGAACATTCCTCTTGCATCGGGGTCAAGGTGAGGTGTGCGCTCACCCATGAGGTAGGGAAGATAAAGAAGTCTGTTTGCACCGATAGGTACTGTCTCTGCTTCCTTGTCCATGAGGTAGTACTCGTCCACGCCCATGTGCTTTGCGGTCTCCTTTTCCGCATTGCAGAAGTTGTCTCTGAACCATTTGAGAGAAAGTCCTGCGCCCTGTGTAACTCCCATGATATGCCATGCTCCGGGAACTGCTGCACAGCAGGTGTGAATACGTCCCTTGGGGTCAATGGATACCTTTGATGTATGAGCAAAAACAACTCCGCTTGTGCCAATAGTTGTGAAAGCCTTGCCGTCGGTAACAACGCCTGTTCCAACAGCCGCAGCAGCATTGTCTCCTGCACCGCCTACAACGATAGTTCCCGCTTTAAGTCCCGTAAGCTCCGCTGCCTTTTCGGTGATAGTTCCCGTTACCTCGCAGGACTCATATACCTTTGCCAGCATGGACATATCAATACCCAGCTTGTCGCAGATCTCCTTGCTCCAGCAGCGGTGCGGAACATCAAGAAGCTGCATTCCCGATGCGTCGGAGACCTCAGTAGCATACTCGCCTGTAAGCATAAACCTTATGTAATCCTTGGGGAGAAGAATATGGCGGCACTTTGCATAGTTCTCAGGCTCATTGTTCTTTACCCAGAGGATCTTTGCGGCAGTCCAGCCTGTAAGAGCAGGATTGGCAGTTATCTCAATGAGCTTTTCTCTGCCAACCTTTTCGTTCATTTCCTCAACTTCAGCGGCAGTTCTCTGGTCGCACCAGATAATGGACTTTCTGATGACCTCGTTGTTTTCGTCCAGCATTACAAGGCCGTGCATCTGTCCCGAAAGACCAACGCCCACGATATCCTCCTTGAAAACGCCGCTCTTTGCGATAACACCCTTTATGGTATTTACAGCCGCATTGTACCAGTCAGCAGGATCCTGCTCCGCATAGCCGTTTTTCGGCTGATACA
>USNJ01000098.1 GCA_900556055.1 uncultured Ruminococcus sp. | reverse complement strand
ATTGTCAACGCTGACCGACAGCACCTTTGCGCCCTCAACCTTTTCACAGCACAGCGCAATATTGTATTTGCTTACAAGATCGTCAAGTACCGCCGCTTCAATGTGTGTTCCGAGAAGAACGGCAGCATCAACAGTCCTGTTGAAAACCATGTTCAGAAGACGCATCTCTGTCGGTATATCGCTGTTCGATGTCGTTATGAGGATATCGTAGCCATACTCGGCAGCCTTATCCTGCATACCGTGGATAACAGGACTGTAATAGCTCTGCTCGATCGACGGCACGATGCCGAGGATAACATTAGTCTCGCACTTTCTGAGATTTCTTCCGAGAAAATTCGGGCTGTATCCCAGCTCCTTTATGGCGTTGTTCACCTGTTCGGCTGATGCTTCCGAAACTGCGGCACTGTTGTTCAGCACTCGTGAAACCGTGGCAACGGAAACCCCTGCCGCCTTTGCCACGTCTTTTATGGTTACGTTCATATTCCCCTCCGATTTTACATTATACAAAGTATAGTGAATACGCAAATGCAAATATTTACAGCTATAATTATTTTAATATAAATTCCGTCTTAATTCAATAAGCGAAATGCACAAATATTCAGTCAATATATTGTATGCACAGCAGCCATTCACAGCAGTATATAATCCCGGCACATCATTGAAACAGGATATGTGCAAACATAATATATCAATATATAGAATACATATATAATATCCTATATCAACATATTGATATGCGATATATCAAAAAAATCCCCACAGACCGTTTTTCAGTCTGCGGGGATATCGTTATGCGAGATAATTGTTGATAGCGCTGACAAGAGCGGAGATCGAGCTGTCGATGATGTCTGTGTGGATTCCTGCACCCCAGAACATCTTTCCTTCGGTAGACTCGATGCCGACATAAGCAACAGCCTTGGATTTTGAGCTTGTTTCAAGAGCGTGCTCCTGATAAACCTTTAATGTGTAATCCAGTCCCAGACCCGCCTTGATTGCATTGGATACAGCGTCCAGACGTCCGTTTCCTGTGCCTGTGAACTCCTTGGGAGCCGCGCCGTTTACCGAGAGAGTAACAGCAGCCCGAATTCCGTCCTTCTGAACGAAGTGTGTTTCAACAGTCTTGATCTTTGTTTCGATATTTACATATCTCTTTGTAAAGATATCGAGTATCTCATCGGGCATAAGCTCCTTATGTGCATGGTCGGAAACGCTCTTGACTGCATATCCGAAGTCCTCACGCATCTCCTTAGGCAGATCGAAACCGAACTTCTGCTGGAGCAGATAGCCGATACCGCCCTTGCCCGACTGGCTGTTGATACGGATAACATCGCCCTCGTACTCTCTTCCGACATCATGCGGATCGATAGCAAGATACGGAACAGTCCAGAATTCGGGGTTCTTCTCTTCTCTCCACTTCATACCCTTTGCAATAGCATCCTGATGCGATCCGCTGAATGCGGCAAATACCAGAGCACCACTGTAAGGTGTACGCTCATAAACGTGCATACGTGTCAGACGCTCATACAGCTCAACAGTTGTCGGTAGATCGGAGAAATCAAGATGAGGATCAACGCCGTGAGATACCATATTCATAGCAAGTGTTACGATATCAACATTGCCCGTGCGCTCGCCGTTTCCGAACAGCGTGCCTTCAACACGGTCAGCGCCCGCAAGAAGTCCAAGCTCGGTATCAGCGATGCCGCATCCTCTGTCATTATGCGGATGGAGCGAAACCACAACATTCTCACGGTCATGCAGATGCTTGCACATATACTCGACCTGCTGCGCATAAACATGGGACATACTCTCCGCAACAGTTACAGGCAGGTTGATGATGACCTTGTTATCGGGTGAAGGCTTCCAGATGTCGATAACAGCGTTGCATATTTCAAGTGAGAATTCAGGCTCGGTTCCGGTAAAGCTCTCAGGCGAATATTCAAAGCGGAAATTGCCCTCAGTTTTTGCCTTGTATTCATTCAGGAGCTTAGCACCGAACTTAGCGATCTCAATGATCTCCTCTTTGGATTTTCTGAAGACCTGTTCTCTCTGAGCAACGGAAGTTGAGTTGTAGAGATGAACAACTGCATTCTTGCAGCCCTTCAGAGCTTCAAAAGTCTTTGCGATGATATGCTCTCTCGACTGAGTGAGGACCTGGATAGTAACATCATCGGGAATAAGCTTCTGTTCGATCAGTGCACGGCAGAACTCATATTCCGTTTCCGATGCAGCAGGAAAACCAACTTCGATCTCCTTGAAGCCGATCTTTACGAGATGCTTGAAGAATTCCAGCTTTTCTTCAAGGCTCATAGGGATTATAAGTGCCTGATTTCCATCTCTGAGGTCAACGCTGCACCATGCGGGCGCATGGTCGATGTACTCCTTCTCTGCCCAGTCCAGGCATCTCTCGGGGGGCATAAAATAACGTCTTTTGTAGTGCTTGCAAGCTTCCATGATAACACGATCCTTTCAATTTTTTCGGAAACTAAAAAAGCTCCCATCTCATGCATAATGCAAGAGATGAAAGCGATAAATCAAATACTTCCACGGTACCACTCTTGTTCGGACAAACTGTCCGCACCTTTGGACACATCTATCAATGTGCGGCTCTTTAACGGGAGCATTCCGGTCACACCTAATAAGCCAAAGCCGTTCAGCTGACAGCTCAAGGACGAGTTATAATCTCCATGCATTATCGGCTTACATCTGCCGCCGACTTTCTGAAAATGCTGCTGAAGATCTTTCTTCCTGTCAAAGCATTTGATATATTGATTAAAGCATAACACATATTTTTCCGTTTGTCAAGAGGTTTTTTGAAAATAAAAGAAAAACCCGTCCAAAAAGCTTGAACGGGTTTGCTGGTGCGCTGTAAGGGACTCGAACCCCTGACCTACTGGTTCGTAGCCAGTCACTCTATCCAGCTGAGCTAACAACGCATTTCTTCAATCAGCGTACTTTATTATATCACAGCATTTCTGATTTGTCAAGTGTTTTTTTGGATTTTTTTATAATTTTACTTTTCTGACCTTTCAAGTCTCCTTTTTTCGCCGTTTGTAAGGAATGTACCGTGACTTTTCTTCCAACGGAGCATCGCTGTCCCCCGCAGCTTTATGTTCGCACTCCCGTGGGATAGAAAGCCCCTGACGCAATATGTCCCCGGGAGAACACACACTTTTTCGGAAGATATCTGTCTCCCGGAAGAAGAAAATGCACGGTCCTGACTTGACTGCGGATTCATTTACGGCTGCATATCCCGCAAAAGTAAATTATCCAAAATAAAAAATAACCGCACGTTAATTGTTTGTTAAGATTACCATGCTATAATAGAAATATTGCATTATGAGGAGGTTCCGAAATGCCGATAAAAATATCGAACAATCTTCCTGCGTTCACTACGCTTCAGAATGAGAATATTTTCGTTATGAAGGACGATGTTGCGTCTCATCAGGATATACGTCCACTGAAAGTCGCTATTCTGAACCTTATGCCGAAGAAGATAGAAACCGAGACTCAGATACTTCGTCTCCTCAGCAACACGCCTATTCAGGTGGATATTGAGCTTATCCAGACCGCTTCGCACCGTTCAAAGAACACCTCGATCGAGCATCTGACAAAATTTTACAAGACCTTTGATGAGATAAAAGATGAGCGTTTCGACGGACTTATCATCACAGGCGCTCCTGTCGAGCAGTTCCCGTTCGAGGAGGTCGATTACTGGAAAGAGCTTTGCGGGATAATGAAGTGGACAACGACCAACGTTTTCTCGACCATGCACATCTGCTGGGGCGCATATGCGGGACTTTACTATCATTACGGCATCCCTAAGCACGACCTTGACAAGAAGATGTTCGGCATTTTCCCCCACCATCTTGAAGTTCAGGATCACCCGCTTTTAAAGGGATTTGACGAGATCTTCTATGTCCCCCACTCACGCCACACGGAGATCAAGCGCATTGATGTTGAAAGAGTGTCAATGCTGAAGGTACTCACCTCTTCCGATATTTCGGGAGTACATATAGTAGCCGAAAAGCACGGCAGACAGTTTTTCATCACAGGTCACTCGGAATACGACCGCAACACACTTGCAAACGAGTATTTCCGTGACCTCAACAAGGGCGAACAGATAGACATACCCTACAACTATTTCCCCGATGACGATCCTTCCAAGCCTCCCGTTTTTACCTGGAGATGCCACGCTAACCTGCTTTTCTCAAACTGGCTGAACTACTGTGTATATCAGAAGACACCTTACGATCTGAAAAATCTCTGACATTCCGCAGAATTACAAGCAATATTTTCCGCCGATAGTTTTATCGGCGGATTTTTTATCTTTATGCCGGTTGTAAACCTAATAATTGAAATATTCACTATTTCAATTTAATTCAGAAATAGAAACAGTATTTCTATTTCTGAATGTATGTTTTTCTATTTATATATAGATAACATAAGTTTACAATATAATATCAGCAGCCATATGCAAATTATCATTGAAATTCACTGAAAAGTGTGGTATAATATCAATATTGTAAAAACTGAAAGGAAGAATCACTATGGTAGTTATTGAAATGGAAAACGGCAAGAAGATCAAGCTCGAGCTTTACCCCGAGACTGCCCCCATCACAGTAAAGAACTTTGAAAAGCTTGTATCCGAGGGCTTTTATGACGGACTCATTTTCCATAGAGTTATCAACGGATTTATGATCCAGGGCGGCGATCCCGAGGGAACCGGCATGGGCGGATCCAAGGAAAAGATCAAGGGCGAGTTTGCATCAAACGGTGTCAAGAATGACCTCAAGCATACAAGAGGTGTCATCTCCATGGCTCGTTCTATGATGAAGGACAGCGCAAGCAGCCAGTTCTTTATCATGCATCAGGACGCTCCGCATCTTGACGGCGACTATGCTGCATTCGGCAAGGTAGTTGAAGGCATGGACGTTGTCGATGAGATCGCTGAGTGCGAAACAGGCTGGGGCGACCGTCCCGTTCAGGATCAGAGAATGGCAAAGGTTTACCTTGTTGACTGATCCCTGAAACTTATGAATAGCAAAAGCAGCGATACTGTCCGATAAAACGGACGGTATCGCTGCTTTTTATTTGTTTTTCCATCCATCTTTTTCAGCAGATCAATGCTGACATCAAAAAAATTCTGACCTTTTCCCGCATATTCTGCATAAAAAAGAGAAAAACTATTCCCGAAAGCAATGCAGACGGTAATATTTCCAAGGAAATATATCAGCCTGCCGATGAAAGGACTGAGACCGATAAAACTAACGGGAAATACCTTTATTCTGAAAAACACACCGTCGATACACAGCTTTGCCTCTGTCGTCGGACAGAAAGAAAGCGAAGGACCGCTCGGCGAATATTTTGACATCTGCGAAAAAGATGCCTATTTCGGACAGGAAACATGGGAAAAGGGCGAAAGCGAGATGCTCCGCCGTGCAGTGGCGGCAGCGATCGCAAAAGGAGATCTCTCCCCCGAGGACATCGACTATATGTTTGCGGGCGACCTGCTGAACCAGTGCATAAGCTCGACCTACGGACTGCGCTCGTTCGACATTCCGCTTCTCGGACTGTTCGGCGCATGCTCTACCATGGCTGAGGGACTTCTGCTTGCCTCGCTTCTCACAGACTGCGGCGCAGGCGGACATATCTGCGCCGTCACATCGTCACACTTCTGCACAGCCGAGCGCCAGTTCAGGCTTCCCCTTTCATACGGCGGACAGCGCACACCCACAGCACAGTGGACCTGCACAGCCTCGGGTGCGGCAATAGTGACCGAAAAAGCCGCCGCACCATATGTCAAGGGAGTTTCCATCGGAAAAATATGCGACCTCGGCGTGACCGATGCAAACAACATGGGCGCAGCGATGGCACCCGCCGCCGCATACGTCATACGCACATACCTAAATGACACAGGCAAAAAGCCGTCCGACTTTGACCGCATAATCACCGGCGACCTCGGCACAGTCGGAACAAAACTGCTCTACGAGCTTCTCGCCAATGACGGCATCGACATTTCGTCAAACCATTCCGACTGCGGCGTTATGATGTTCGACATCAACGAACAGGACGTACACGCAGGCGGCTCGGGCTGCGGATGCAGTGCCTCCGTCCTCTGCGGATATTTTCTGCCGAAAGTGAAAAGCGGCGAAATGAAAAATATCCTGTTCTGCGCAACAGGTGCGCTTATGTCCCCGACAGCGTCCCAGCAGGGCGAAAGCATACCCGGAATATCCCATGCCGTCCACATATCAAACAGCACAGCATGGTGAAAGGAGTGAGAAAATGGACTATCTATGGGCATTTCTCATAGGCGGAGCGTTCTGCGCAGTCGGTCAGGTGCTTATCGACTACACAAAGCTCACCCCCGCAAGAATTCTTGTCTGCTATGTCGTCGCAGGCGTTGTTCTTGGCGCACTTGGCATCTACAAGCCGCTTGTCGATTTCGCAGGTGCGGGAGCTACCGTCCCGCTTACAGGCTTCGGCTATCTACTGTCGGAAGGCGTTAAGGAAGCCGTTGCCGAAAAAGGGCTTCTGGGTGCGCTGACAGGCGGCCTCACCTCGTCCTCGGCAGGCATAACCGCCGCAATGTTCTTCGGACTTATGATCGCCCTGATCTTCAAGCCTAAGGAAAAATGATTTTTTCGGATAATTTTACCTTGCATTGACTGCCGCTTTTGTCTTTTTATCGCTGCTTTTACGTGATCTGCGGCAAAGTTCTCCCGCAGCAATGCATCGCCCATAACGTCAACCGTGTTTCACGGCGATATACTGCCCCAACAGCAAAAGTCCCGTTTATCGGACACTATATCCGATAAACGGGACTTTATATTTACATCCGATAAGAATAATTATCTCTCATTATCGTCATCATCATGCATAACATGAATGTGTTTTTTTCTGACTTCAAGCTGATCTGCAATGCTTTCGTACTTTTTATCCCCGAAAAATTTCCGCTTGATAGTTTCCATCGCATTTGAATACGCAGAGCTTTTCAGGTACGGGAATGCACGGATAAGACGGCCCTGAGCATTCACCGCCTGTTCAACAAGATGATTGTATTTTTCAACAAGATCAAGCGTTTCATTTGAAAGGTTTTCACCGATCATGACCGAGCTTGCGACCATAAGCTTGGATATTTCATCTATCTTCCGCAGATACTTATTAAGGTTCTCAACATCGCTGACAGACGAGATAATGTCGATTATAAGCAGCAGCGACATTGTAATGATAAACCCTATTCCGACCTTGAACGGGATCGCATTTATTATCTTCTCAACGATCGGATGAACTATCTTGACAACGATCAGACAGCCCATTCCCCATAAAAGCGTTACTTTCAGGCAGATATATCCCTTATAATTGAACCTCTCATGCGAATAATCCCACCAGATGTTGTGGAATATCTTTTCAAGACCGATGCCGACAAGCAGTTCAAGCGCAGTGCAGACAACAGCCGACAGCACAAAAAGCAGCAGCGGACTTCCCGCAATAGGCCGTGTAAACGTCACAACAGCAAGCACGCCGAAGCCGTAAATAGGACAGAACGGCATATTCAGAAATCCTCTGTTCTGATACTCACCCGTTTCATAAGTCATATCAATGACCTCGATACACCAGCCGATAAAGCTCCAGAAGCAGAACATCAGAAAAAGCTGATAAAGGCTGTACCCAACA
>USNJ01000097.1 GCA_900556055.1 uncultured Ruminococcus sp. | reverse complement strand
CTTGGCTTTCGTACTCCCCTCGAAGTGCTTTATAAATTTTTTCGTTGATTTTGTTGCACTTGACTTGACAATCTATCTTTCTGTAAAAAGGGTGACGAGGGTTTGGGAGAGTTTGCGGATATGCCTGAAGTCATGGTTGCTGCTGCAAAGGCAAGAGGATATGCCATAAGCGAATGAACTTGTGCTCAGCATAAAAGGATACGGGGAAAGACACATTGATCAGCGATTCCCTAAGAGACGCATTCAGCGATTCCTTAAAAGTTCAATATTTTCTCTTGACATCTCTCCGATTATAATATATAATTAACTTTAAAGTAAATTACTTTGAAATCACTTGTAAGGAGAACAACTATGGGTGAGACTTTTATCGGCAGAGAAAAAGAGCTTGCCGATCTGAATGAACTGTATTCACAGGGCAAATTCCAGCTTTTTGTTTTATATGGACGCAGACGTGTCGGCAAAACAACATTGCTGAATGAATTCTGCAAAAACAAGGATTCAATTTTCTATTCTGCGGAGCAGAGCAACGACAAGCTAAATCTTGAAAAATTTTCATCGCTTGTTTTTGCTTTCTACGGAGAAAACAATTTAGAGCCGTTTTCTTCGTGGACAAACGCACTTTCATATATTGATGACCGTCAGAAAGATAAAAAGCTGATTCTTGTAATTGATGAGTTCCCGTATCTTGTAAGAAAAAACAAGGCATTGCTCTCCGAACTTCAGCATCTTATCGACCACAAGCTTACAAGCGGCAATCTTTTCATTATCCTATGCGGAAGTTATATGGGATTTATGGAAAAGGAAGTTCTTGGCTCGAAAAGTCCGCTGTTTGGAAGAAGGACAGCACAGCTGCACATGAAGCCATTCAATTATCAGGCAAGCTCCAAGTTCCTTGACGGCTTCTCCAACGAAGAAAAGCTTGAACTGTACGGTGCGTTCGGCGGAACGCCATTGTATTTGCAGCAAATAGATCACAGCGAAAGCTTTGAGAAAAATATAAAGCGTTCATATTTAAAGGTAACTTCCTATCTTTATGAAGAAGCTTTGCTGCTTTTGCGTCAGGAGGTTCAGGAACCCGGCGTGTACAGTGCAATCATCGAAGCAATTGCAGGAGGATATACCAAAGCAAATGAGATATCTACAAAGATCGGCGAGGATTCTGCCAAATGTTTAAAATATATCAAAACATTATGTGAGCTTGGAATTCTGCACAAGGAAACTCCGTTCGGCGAAAAAGAAGCTTCCCGAAAAACCATTTATGGCATATCGGATTTTATGTTTCGTTTCTGGTATCGTTATGTTTTTGCAAACCGAACTCTGATCGAAACGGGGGCACAGCAAGCCGTATGGCTAAAAAAAATCGAACCCGATTACAATGGATATATGGGACTTGTTTTTGAAAAAGTCTGTGCAGATTATTTGAGCGGCAAAAATGCTAAAGGTGAGCTGCCCATACTGTTTACCTCGATCGGAAGATGGTGGGGAACGGATCCGGCAACTCACGGACAGGAGGAGATCGACTTGGTTGCCAATGACAGAAAGGACTATATTTTCGGTGAATGCAAATGGCGGAATGAAAAACTTGACATTTCCGTACTCCGTGAACTGAAAATCAAAGCGGACACATTCAGCAAAAACAGAAGCAGCACTTTTTATTTTCTTTTCTCTAAATCGGGATTCACCGACGCTGTAAAAAACGAAGCAAAAGCGGATAACAATGTCATACTTGTGGATCTGAATGATATAATGGATTTTTAAACAGAAGTGCAGACACAGAAGATATTATCGGAATACTTCAGATCATGCTGAATGTCATGCCCGTCAAGCCAAACGATCTATGCTTCTATGCGGAAAAAAGTCGTATTTTATCCGCTCCTTCGGCGTTCATCGGGTAGGTTTCTTTTATATCTCCGTTTTCGAGATGAATGATGTCGGTACAGCATTCGCAGATAAGCTCAGGGTCGTGCGTAATGACATATACTGTTTTTCCGCTTGCACGCAATGCTTTCAGAAGCTCGGCTACCTCCATCATATGCCGATAATCTAAGCCGCTTGTCGGCTCGTCCAGAAATATCACGGAACGCTCGGCGGCAACGGCAGAAGCGATGGCAAGCCTTTGCTTCTGTCCGCCCGACAGGGAAGCGGGGTGACGGTCGGAAAGTGCTGCAAGGTCAAGCCTTTCAAGAATTGCGGCTGCATCTTTTTCATTCTCCTCCGCCATGCTGATAAGCACCTCGTCAAGAACGCTTTCGGTAAACAGCTGATGTCCGACGTCCTGCATGACCATGTAGCATCTCTTGAGACGTTCCCGTGAACGGTAGGATATGCCGTTAACTGTGACTGTTCCGCAGCGTTTTTCAAGGCCGCAGAAGCAGCGTGAAAATGTGCTTTTGTCCGCACCATTGTGTCCGATGATCCCGACGATCCCTCCGTAAGGAATATTTGCAGAAGCGATTTTGAGTGTTTTCGGGGCATTTTTATAGGCGAAGCATAAATCCGAAAGCTGAGCCGAGATCGGCGAGTGCAATGTCCCGTCATTGAAAGTCAATGCGGATAGTCTGTTTGTACGCAAACCCATTCTGCGGCGTTCCGCTTCCGAGATGCACTCAAACTGTTCGGCGGTATAGTCGCCGACAATTTTGCCGTCCTTGATATAAATATATCGGTCAGCTATCCCGTGCATATAATACAGCCTGTGTTCGGAAAGAATGACAGTCTTTCCCGTTGATTTCAGATACGCAACGGTTTCACGCAGATCGGCGATAGAATCGGAATCGAGGTTTGAGGACGGCTCGTCCAGCACAAACACCTGCGGATCCATCATAAACGCTCCGCCGCAGGCAATTTTTTGCTTTTCTCCGCCTGAGAGATCAAAAATACTGCGGTCAAGAAGCTTTTCTATTTTGAGTGCCGAAACGGTTTTATGCAGCCTTTGCAGGATCTCGTCCTTCGGCATTCCGAGGTTTTCACAGCCGAACGAAAGCTCGCTTGTGGTGTCTACATTGAAAAACTGCGAACGAGGGTTCTGAAAAACACTGCCGACGAGATTTGCGGTATTATAAAGCGGCTGCTCCGAGACATTGTATCCGTCGATGATCACGCTGCCGCTCAGTTCACCCTCAAAATAGTGCGGTATCAGACCGTTTATCAGCCGTGTGAGCGTTGTTTTTCCGCAGCCGCTCTCGCCGCAGAGAACAACGGTCTGCCCATCGGGAACTGACAGGCTGATGTTTTCTATCCCGCCTGCGGCAATGTCTGATTTGTATCGAAATGAAACATTTTTTATTTCTATCATGAAAACCACCTGCTTCCAAGGGTCAGCACAAAGCCTGCAATGCACAGAATGAACATGATGATGTCCTGTATGTGAAACCCTATTTTACATATGTCCGTCCGCTTTACAGGCGCACCAAGTCCCCTTGTAAGTGCTGCGGCAGACAGCTCGTCACCGATTTTCACGACGGAGATCATCAGCGGTATCAGTCGGTATTCAATCATTTTTCCGGGGTGCTTCCCACCGAAACGGATACCTCGCATACGCATGGCGTCCCGAATGGCGGCGTTTTCCTCCCCAATCGTTGGAAAAAAGCGAAAGATCACCGACAGGGGTATGACGATCTTTTCTGTGATGTGCATACGCTTCATTGCGGCAATAAAATCACTTACCGAGGTCGTTGCGATCAGGAATGCTCCCATCATAAATCCCGGTGCAAAGCGTGTCATGACCGAGCATACGGCAAGCAGGACAAAGGACGCTATGCCAGACAGCATATGCAGCGCCACACGTTCGAGTGCAAAGCAGGCGATATACAATACAAGATATTTTGCAGCCGTTTTCCATTTCCGTTCGCTCAGCAGGAGTACAAACGGGATTATGCTCAGCACAGGCTTTACAATATTCATAACGCCGCTGTTGCCTGTTGACAGCATCAGCGACGTTACGGTGATCAGCATAAATAGCTTTGTGCGGGGATCAAGCAATAATCCTCGGCGTTTTGCGGTGTATGTGAGCTTATCCATCAGACGATACCGGCTTTGGCAAAGTGCTTTTTGAGAATTGCCTTGCCGATCAGTCCTCCGAGCAGCGCAAAAAGGAAAATTGCTGCGATGACCGGAATGATGCTCCACATCGGCATGACCGACATAACTTTATCGGCATATTCATCGCCGAAGCTCTTCGCAAAATCGGCGCGGGATTGTTCAACCATAAAATACATCGGGATATATGTACCGACCATCCAAAGGCTGAACACACCGTAACCGAAGATTGTTTTTTTAACACTCTGATAGCTGCCTGACTTCATAATAAGATCTCCGAGCAAGCCGAATACAGCACCTGTCAGAATGCCCCAGAAGCCCATGCCCGTAAGCCCCATAAGAAGTCCCGACAGGACAGCCATAATGGTTACCATACCGAATTTTTTGGCTCTTACGGCAAAAAGCATAAAGGGAATGCCTGTGATAAGCGTCCAAAGTGCACCGAGTATTGGCAGGAAAATCGGTACAAAACCGATCGGGATCGCAACACAGCAACCGAGTACGAAGTAAAGAACGGTAAACAGACCTATGTTGATCAGGCCTTTTGCCTGCATTTTATTGTTCATGATATGACCTCCGAAATATTATAATTTGGTTAGCTATTGCTATCTAAGAACATATTATATCAGGCGGTATCGGAAGAGTCTATCCCGAACAGTCAATCAAGTCCCGAAATGACATTGAATTATGAAATCGAAAATATGAAAGGAATTGCGATATGAATACAGCCGAAATACTCAGAGAATGCTGCTGCCTTCCCGGCGTCAGCATAAACACAAATGAAGAATATGCGGAGCTGATCCTGTCAACGGAGAAAGGAAACGGCAGAATGCAGTTTATGCCTTTGTTTGAAGGGGTCACTTTGGCTGTGATAGAGGTGCATTCGGCATCGTGGCCTGCACCGAAGCTCCGAAAATCAACTCCCGATGCCAATGGTCCGCTTATCATCAACTACTGTATTCGCGGCAGATGTGAGCTAATGCTGAATGACAACAAGAGTGTGTTTCTCTCCGCAGGGCAGATCTCCCTTACGGAGAAATTTGCACAGGATCAATATGTCTATCCCGGCGGACTGTATGAGGGGATCGAACTGTTTATTGATCCCGAAGCGGCTCGGGACGGCGTTGCGGTACTGCGTGATCATTTCGGACTTAATATAGAGAAGCTCAGTGAGCATTATTGTAAGGGCGGAGATACATTCATCGCTGCATTGCCGCCTGCTTCGGAACTGCTGAAAAAGCTGTATGTACTGCAAAGCGAGGGCAATCCTGCAAGCAAAGTCGGAATGAAAACGGGGGTGATCGATCTGCTTGCCATGCTTTTGTATGACCGCTTGCTGCCAAAGGAAGGCAATTCGGTCTATTACACGCGTTTTCAGGTAGAGATTGCAAGACAGATAGAAGCGATCATTGCAGCCGACCTGTCACATTCACATACTGTGCATGAATTTTCCTTGCAGTTCGGCATCAGTGAAGGCAGTATCAAGAATTACTTTTTCGGCGTATTCGGGCAGAGCATTGCACGGTACACAACGCACAAGCGCATGATGTACGCAGCGGAGCTTCTTCAAAAAACCGAGTTGCCCATAATAGAGATCGCGGGCAGCGTGGGATATGAGAGCCAGAGTAAATTTGCATCTGCTTTCCGGCGGAAGTTCGGTCTGCCGCCGACTGAATATCGGAAAAGAAAAAAAGTGTCAGGTCTGTTGTGATCGGACATGGAGGAGCTTTGATGGAGATTTGCTGTTGTACGGTTTGCGGATAAAAAGATAGATCGTAAGGCCCGTATCGGTCATCTGACTGATACGGGCCTTTTCCTCAGTTTTGGAAGATTTATTCGGTGTGTCCTTAGATATTTCCAAAATTTACTGCGGATAGATGCTCCTGATCTGTTCTTCCGTGAATCCAAGGGCTTTCATTTTGGCTATGGCATCGGCTCTTTCTTTGGCTATGCCTTTTACAACGCCAATTGCTTCGCCCTCCATTTTAGCATTCTTTATAGCCGAAGCCTCATCATGCAAAGCCTTTTCACGTAGGCGGGCGATCTCCCTTATCCTTGTGTCCTCGGACATATCATAAATAACATTTACAGCTTTCTGCATTATCGGGATATTTGTCTGACTGATCATCTCAAATTCCTCCTCGCTATCGGCATTGATAAACTGAAGCCACAGCTTACGGCTGTTCTTCGGATCGGGTTTCTTGCCTACCTTTTTGAGTTCAAAGAAATGTATGCTGAACTTATCGGAAAATACTTCATCTGTACCCTTTATTATTGCCGCAACTTCGGTATGATAATCATCACCCGAAAACATATTGAAGTTGATAATATTTATTGTTATGGTCTGTTTGAGTTCGCTGTAATCCTCACCGCTTTTCAGTTCCGATGAATAGAGCTTTGCCCAGTAAAACAGTGTTCTGTCACGATAATCAGTGTCATTTTTGACCTGAATTTCCACATTGACAAGACGGTTATCTACTCTCAGACTAAGATCAAGACGGCTGAACTTTCCCGCAAGGGTTTCGGGCGGAAGTTCCGGATTTGTTATTTTTATTTCGGAGATGCTTTCCTGCGGTACATCGAGCATGCTTGCCACAAAGGAATGAAGCATATCCTCATTTTCGGTGAAAAGCTTTTTGAAAATTATATCGAGCTTTGCGGACACTACATCTCTTGCCATAGAAAATTACCTCCTTGTTTGCTGTATTTATTATAACATATTTGATCCGATTTTTCAAGGGATAATGAAAAAACAACGATAATGTTAAGCAGGATAGTGGGAAATACAAGCTTTTATCAATGCCTCGGACGATTTTCCGCCGTCACGTTAAGGTGTCGGGATCTTTTATTGACCGATAATCAGAAATCCGCCGAACACCCCAACGCAGCATTACCGATCATGCAGGATCAGCAATCGAATAAACAAGCATACTTCGGATCTTCTGTAATGATCTTCTTTTTCTTCTCCGGAAAAGAATTCACAGCCTTTTCCAAAAAGCTTGGCTCGCATACGATCACTTTATGATCTGACGGATCTACCGATCTCAGCAGTGATGAAGAAAAATGTTCATCGCTGCTCATGTTCTTTCTGTTTTCATCATTCTGCCCTTCCCACTTTTGTATCTTTCCGTTTTTCCACTGTTCAAATTTTCTGAAATGCTCAAACGCCGAATCAAAACAGTCCATTGCAGCTTCATGATCCCCGATATTATTTGCGATCCTTACGCATTCCATATTTATAAAACATAAGTCGCTGTGAAATCCGCAGCACTCAGTACCCACTATTTTTTCAAACAGCTGCCGAGTCAATAAAAGGATCTCCAGTCCTTCACGGCTATTCATCAATTCAGCATTGCACACTATCGCTTCGTCCAGCGATTTTTGAAAAGCATGAAGAAGCTCCAGCACTGCGTTCCCGCGGTATTGTTCAGCTCTTTTATCATCATTTATGCTGCCGATACTTCCCAGGTTTCCCAGCAAAACCTGTCTGCACAATTCAAGGTCGGGCTGTTCCGAGGCTTTCTTCTCGGCTTTTTTATGTTCACCAAGGCTTGAATATACAGATATTAACGAAATGATGCACGATTGGTCATAAGGCAATATTTCCTCATACAGCTTAGCGGCTTCCTCCCAGAAGATATTCGGAACTTCGCCTTTCTTCCGCCACCCC
>USNJ01000096.1 GCA_900556055.1 uncultured Ruminococcus sp. | reverse complement strand
GACCGTTCGTGATCGAGCCGAATGTCTTTTTGTTGCTGACAAAATCTTCGACGAGCCCGCGCTTTCCCTTGACGGTATATCCGTTTTTGCGGAAAAATTCAACGGGAACGCAGCATATCAGTCTGCCGGAATTCAGCATGATAACGTGGGTGATGATATCCGCCGCTTCACGCACAAAGTGTGTGGCAAGGCAGATAGTTTTCTTGTCTGCTTCGTATTTTTTTGATAGGAGCCTGTAAAATCTCCGCCTGTCCTCTTCGCTCAGACCCTTTGCGGGTTCGTCAAGACAGGTAAGCTCGGCATTTGCGGCAAGTGCGTTTATCGCAGAGAAAAGCGGCTTTTTCGCTTCGGTCATGTCCTTCACCCTTGTGTCGGGCGAGAGCTTGAACTCGTTCATCAGTCTGTAGGCATAGTCAAGGTCATATGCGGGGCAGAGATGGTTCATTGCGTCCATTACTGCGCTTGCTTTCATAAGCTTAGGATATGCGCATATCTCCGATGAACAGCATATCAGGCGCAGCAGCTTGTCGTCCGATGATATGGGCTGTCCGTCGGCGAGGATACTTCCCGTGTCGGGGAATATCCGTCCCGAAAGCAGGGAGATCACAGTGGTCTTTCCGGAATTCTCACGTCCGAAAATGCCGTAAAATCCGCCGCATTCGAGCTTCAGGGAGATGTTTGAAAGAGGAGTATAGCCTTGGCAGTCTTTTATTACATTTACAAAAGATATTTCCTTCATGAGCTTCTCCTTCCGAATTTATTTCAGGTGATAAATAATGAAAAAAACTGTCATTATGATAATATGTGCTGTTATGATGTTCTGCTCATGCGCAAAGATGCAGGAAACGCCCGCATCAGCGGGATATCCGCCGATATTCTATTCGCTTGAGCCGCAGACGACATTCTTCGGCACATTCCGACCGATAAAGAGCATATTCGAGAAGAATGCCCGCATGCTCGGAATGATAAAATATGACGATGAGGATATCCTCCGTGAATATATCGTCCCAAGCGGCACTGAAGAGGAATGTGATGCGGTGCTTGCGGATATAAAGACGCTCTCCGACGATATATGCAAAGACTGCACGACCGACAGCGAACGGCTTTATGCGATAGCAGAGTGGGTAAGTGTGAATATTTACTATGACCGTGATGCCGCCGACACATCGGTGACAAACGAAACTGTCAGCCTGAAAAATGTTTTTGAGAACCGCCGGACGACCTGTGCGGGATATTCAAACGCTGTTTCTGCGCTCTGCGGCGCTCAGGGGATAGTCTGCGTAAATCTAAGGGGCGGAAGCTCATCAACGGGATATACACGCGCTCAGCTTGAAGAAGCCCCGAAAAACCACGAGTGGAACGGTGCTGTGATAGACGGTGAGTGGGTATTTTGTGATACCACATGGGCATCTCAGAACCGCTTTGAGAACGGCGCATTCTTTAAAAATGAGATACTGACCGATTATTATTTCAGCTTTCCGTTCAGCGAGATGAGCATTGAGCATCGCATAGACATCGCCGATTTCAGGGATTTTTACGGTATTTCAGATAGAAATTCTCAGCAAAATCCAGAATGAATTCCGCAAATTTCCCCGTCTGCGCATATGGGCAGACGGTCAGCGCATCGGAATTGACCGAGCCTGACGGAAGATCGTGCGGAACTATCGGCACGTCAGCCGCAGCAAGCATCGGAATATCAAATCTGCTGTCACCCGCAGCTATCGTTATGTCGGGGGACAGCTTTTTTTTCAGCCTTTCAAGGCAGCTGCCCTTATCAAGTCCCTTCGGAAGAATGTAGACCTTTGAGCCGTTTTCGTGCAGCGTGACGATGTTCATGTCAAGGCTTTCGGACAGCATTTTCATCGTTTCGGGGACGTTCTCCGATTTCGTGAACATAAAGCTTTCGTCAACGAACCGCACTTCAAAGCTGCGGTTTTTGTCGTTTTCAAGCAGTTCTGCGCCCCTTTTCAGTTCACCCAGAGATGGCGATATAAGCGCTTCGGATATGCTGCGCCACTCTCTGTCGGGGACGCCGTTCACGAGCAGATCACCGCCGTTTGCCGTGACTGCGAGGGGAGTTCCGTTTCCGAAAAGGGATATCCTGCCGAACTGCGCCTGAGAGCGTGTTGTTATCGGCACGGCGATTATCTCGGAAGAAAGGGAAGTGAATTTTCGGTATGCATCGGGCGACATGAACGACAGCTTTTTGATGCCGTTTTCCGTTTTCATCGTTTCAACGCAGACATCATTTTCCGCCGCACGCTTGTAGCTGTGGATCAGTGTATTATCGAGATCGAGAGCAAGTAAGATCATTGAAAAGCTTCCTTTAACGGGTAATTTCGGATATTATTGAGATAAAAAATATGACGCTGACTGTGAATAAAAGAATGAATATATTTGACAGATGCCTGAACGCTTCCTTGCCTTTTGACCTGTATAATCTCCGCATGACGAAGATCAGCACGAATGACAGGAAGCTTGCGGGTGCGGTGATAAATGCGATCATTTCCACAGCATCACCTCACGCATCTGCGACGGTCTTGATTATTCCGCACGCACGGTAGCGCTTCAGAGGATATTTTCTGACGGGGACATTTTTTTCCTCCGCAAGCCGCAGAAGATGGGAAATGCATCTTGTATCGTCAATATCCTCGGCGATCAGCAGGCAGTGGGGAACACGTCTGAGCAGGACTCTTGTAGCTTCGCCAAGCCCCGGTTTTACGAGGTTTATATCGTCGATGCCGAAGTCGGCGGCTATCTTTTTTACCTCGCCGATGCCTGTTCCGACGGCAGTTTCCGTCTCTTCAAAGCCGTCGGGGATATTTTCCGCAGCCGACATTATCCGCTCGATATATTCATAGGAAAGATCCTCGAGAACAAGCCCGTGATGGAACGCTGCCCCGTGAAAATCGTTCTTTCCTATTATGTCATCACGCAGGAATGTTCGGCTCATAAGCCCCGAAACAGTCGAATTCAATATTGAACTCGGGATAAGAATGTCACGGTGAGTTCCGCACATATCGGTGATGTTCGCAGGGTCGGCAAGCACTGCCAAGCTGTCGGAAATGCCGTCAAATTCGGCAGCAGCGGCGGTCAGCGTGTTAAGGATAGCCCCCTTGCCCGTCCAGCCGTCAACGAACATGATATCCCGAGGGGAATGCTGCGCAAGGATATACCGCACAGCGTTTTTGTCAATGCCTATGCCCCTTATTATCGAGATCGTGTAATGCGCCGCATCAATGCCGAATCGCTGTTTCAGCAGTCTTTTCAGGATTATCCCTATCGGCGTTCCCGCCCTTGCAAGCGAAACCAGAGCGACATTTCCACCCTTTTGGCGCGCGATCTTTGCGCATAGGGATACGGCAGCCTTGGCAGTCTCCTCGGCGCAGCTGTCAAGCGCAGCGTAATATGCGGCGAGATATTTTTCCGACGGACGGTATTCTATCGGCAGCATTGCGGAGTAGTGAACGCCACGCTGTATCTGCTTCTGACGTTCCTCGGCGGGCAGCGGCTCGACCTTTCCAGTGATATCCTTCAGCAGCACGGTCACGTCCGACTGCGAATATGATGAGGGCATGACAGCCGCCCAGTTTACGAAAACGAATCTGTCCGTGTCGGGGAAAAAGTCTGTCAGCTGCATGAAAGCGTCGGTTTTTACGCTGTCCGTGATGCAGATAACAAGGTCGTATTTATCGGAATTGTAGAGATATGTCACCCTGCTTTCGTCATAGAAGCTTGCGAGCCTTTTTCTCGAGGACAGCGGATAACCGTCCTTTTTATGCGGCTCGATGGGACTTCTTGTCGTGGAATGTGTATAAGCGTCAGCGCCGGGAGAACGCAGCAGCTCAGCCGTTTTTACTGCGGGATACATACATTCCTCCGTGCCGACGACATCTATTTTCATGCCCGAAACATCAAGCCTTCGGCTGATCTTCAGGTATCGTGCAAGCTGTTGTGCAAGTGATGTACAGGCTGTGTCATACTCGTCCGCAGATACGCCGAGACGTGGGTCGATCATGCCCTTGACGGCGTAAAAGCTGCATTCGGGCGCACTTTTCCTCTCGTGGATATCCTCCGCTGGCTCAGCGATCTCACTGTCAATGTGGTCGGACATATCTATCTTCATCAGGTGAAAAAACTCATAACCCAAAGCGGAAAGCTCGGCAGTGCGCTCCTCGGACATTCCGTTTAATATCGAACACGCCGAATATACGATGCTGTCGGGTATCTTGGAATTTGCTTTTAGCGCATTGATGAAATTTACTATCGTCTTGCCCGTTGTGATCTCGTCCTCGACAAAGATGACACGGGAAATGCCTGAAAACAGGGACTTTGTGTCACGGCAGCGGAGTGTCTGCTCTGTTGCATGGGAATGTTCCTCGGAAAATTCCGCAGCAAATTCGCAGCCGTCCATAGGCTCTCTTGTCGTATGGATATACCGTGAGCCGTGAAAATGCGATGCAACTCCCGCACCGACAGCTGTTGCTGTTTCGGCAAATCCCACGAAAAGGATATTCTCGGGAGATTCGGTGACATGGTGCTTTGTTTCCTCCGCAAGCTCCCGAAAAAGCTCTGTCGGCTTATCGGGTGATATTGGAAAATGCTTGCCCTGATATTTATCCACAAGTATGAAGCTGCGTTTTGAGTTGTTTTCTCTGCGGGAAACGCACGCAAGCATCTCGGGCGGAAATTGTGAACGATCGTACAATATCTTCATATCACATCTCGCCTGCATCGGGCAGTTCAACGGGAGTTTCGACATAAGCCACTCTTGACGGATTTCGGCGTATCATCCACTTTTTGTCAATGCCAAGCAGCTGATTTACCGCAAGGTTCGGGATATTCACACCTGCGCCCGTGCAGGAAAGCTGTATCCCACCTGACATTCTCGTGTTGACCTCGAGAAGATACGGCTGACCGTTATGGTACTTGAACTGGATATTGCAGGGCGTTTTAAGTCCCGTATAATCGAAAAATCTCTCGCAGAGGGAGATTATCTCACGCTCAAAGCGTATCTCGGCAACACGTCCGCCTGTCTTGAAGCGGGGGATAATGATGTTTCCGTCGGCGGTGCGGAGGCAGTCGGTGCTGACCTCATAGCCGTTCAGATACGGCATAACGATGAAATTCGGCAGATTTTCACGCTCGGAAAGTGCTTCGACAGCCTGCTTGTAGGATATTTTCATTCCCGGCTGGACGAAAAGTCCGTCATAGCCTGCCATTCTGTTGTCGATGACACGGAAGCTGACTGCTCCTTCGTCATGCGCAAGCTTCATGCAGGCACGGTCGCCCTTTTCGGTTATCCTTTCATAAGCGTTCCTGAACTCGTCAACGCTCCTGATAACGTATCTCTCGGGAATGACCTCGGGTGCAAACTCGTTGAAAAGTCGGTATGTGCAGTCCTTGTCGGAGAGGTTCATAAGCTTGTTGTAATCATTATCGGCGAGAATGGAAACGCCGATGTTCTCGAACTCTGCAGCATGGCGGACTATCGCCGTCATTTTGCGCCTTGGGATAAAAAGCCTGATATCATGCTCCTTGCAGAAGCCAAGACAGTATCTTACATAATCCTCGTCATCGTCGATATGCGGTTCCTTGTACCATTCATCGCAAGCAAGACGAACAACGGAGTCGATATTTTCATTTGTGCCGATAACGTAGAAATCTATCGCCGTATCGAGCTTTATAAGGTTGATTATATGATATGCTGTGGAAAACCAGTGGTTCAGCCAGATTCTAACCGTTCTCATGTTGACAGCCTTTCATTTTTTTATTTTCGTATTACGCCGTAGACGGAGGCGAGTGTTGCCGTTTTTCTTGCCCAGTTCTCGTGGACCTTGACTTCGTTCATGCGTCCCCCTGACGGACTTTTTGCAACGCCGAGTTCACCCGGACCCCAGTTCAGTATGCTCATTGCGTCCCTGTAATCCTCCTCTGTGACGGAGAGGGATTCGTTTATTATCGGCAGCTGGGACGGATGTATCGCAGTTTTTCCGATAAATCCGTTAAGTCTGTCAAAACTCAGCTCCCTGCGCAGACCTTCCGCCCATTCGCCGTTTTTATCGTTTCCGAAATATTCCCAGACGGGGGCGGAAACCACATAATCACGTCCGAAAACATTGTATATATCCGTGAGAACGTCCCTCACGACATTTATATCATAAATAGTCCGTGTGACATCACGCCGCAGACCGAATCTGCTGCAAAAGTCATTTCCGCCGACTCGTATATTCAGCACAAGCTTTGATATCGTGTCAACTGCGGATTTTATTTCGGACAGCGCACCGAATCTGCTTTGCAGGTCGATAACGTCCTTCGATTCGAGTATCGGCATTGCGTAGATATTCTGCTTTCCGCTGTTTACCTCGGTCAGTGCTTCGATATATCCCGATGCATTGGTGCGGTCAAATTTCGGCAGGATAAATCCCGTAAGCAGCTCGTAATCGCATATTTTTTCGTAGATGCGCACCAGCTGCTCCGCCGAACGAACCCTTACGAAAAGCAGCGGAAGCTCGCTCCTGCGGACATTTTCAAGTATCACTTCACGGTATATCTCCTCGAATGTCTGAGTGAGTCTTTCCTCGGCTTCGGAAACGCTTGCATCGCCGATGCTGTCCTCAAGGCAGAGGGAAACGGAGCGCAGTCCGTCAAGCTTTTTCTTTCCCGTGATGAAATCAGGTGCTTTCGGGTTCAGGGCAGGGCAGTATAGAAGTCCGCCCAGCGCATACTGAAGCACAAATTTATCGTTATGCAGCTTTTCTGAACGCTTTGTGAAGCTTGCTGACGGTCTGAATGCTGTTTGTTCGGATATTTCCATTTCTAATGTCCTTTCTATAATACCTGAAGTCCTGTGCTTTCGCAGAGCCTGCGCAGTCCGTCACGGTAGCCTGCACCGACACAGCAAAGCTTCCAGCTGTTTTTGTAGCGGTAAAATTCCATTGCAACTATCGTTGTTTCGACAAGCAGGTTGTCGGGGGAGAAGGTGAGCGTGTTTTTGCCCGATACCGTGAATGTCAGCGACCTTACCTTGGAAAAGTTCATGCTTGGATTATCTCCGTAGACCGCATAGGCAAGTGAAAGCCTGTCGATATAGCCGGGTATTTTCGTGAAATCGACGGTTATCTTCCTGTCGGGCGAACGGTCGTCATAGCGGACGCTTCCGCACTTTGAAGCTGCATTTCCGAAGAACACGAGCCTGTCATCCTCAGGTGCTTTGGCATTTTTGTCTAGCATGAAAATGTAAGCATCAATTTCCATTCCCGAGGGGATATCCGCATAGAAGGTTATTTCGCATTTGTCGCCTATATTGTCGCTTACGGAAAGACGCTGACCTCTTGTGAGGGTAATGTTCTGACCTATGGGCGCAGGTGCATTTGTCGGAGATGCTATCTTGTTGAAGCCTGCTACCTGATTTCTCGTCAGAACAACGGAGCGTCCGACTGAATTCTGCGGCTTTATCGGCGGAACAGCCGTGAAAACACGCATATTATCCGCATAATTCGGGCATTCGGCATCTGCTGAGCCGAATATGTAAGCACGTCTGTCGAGAGCGGAACGAAAGATGATATCCCCGTAAAGATATGTTCCCGCACGCAGCGGTTCGGCAGTGACAGTTACTGTGCTTGTTCCTGCGGGAATGACATCGGGCGAAAAGAAATATCACAAGCGCCACAACAATAGCGTGCCATGCGTTTGGATATGCTATTAAGATGCCGAGATACATT
>USNJ01000095.1 GCA_900556055.1 uncultured Ruminococcus sp. | reverse complement strand
TGTTGCATGCTCGAGTATTTCGGATTGTTCGCGGGGAGTCGGCACGGCTATCATCTCCTGATCGTAGTATTGCATTTTTTCGTCTCATAAATTATATACAGATTAGGTATGAAAAACTCCTCTTTTTTTCGACCGATTTTTCAATTTTGTTGTTTTTGTAAATTTATTCGGCAAAATCTCTAAATTCTTCGTCACCTTTGCACAATTCGATCCTGCCGTTTGAAGTGTCGATAAGCTTCTTTTCAAGATCATCTGCGAGAGGGGTGCAGCAAAGAAGCTCAATGCTGACATCTGCGCCGAAATCAGTGTTGAGCAGCTTGACTTCAAATTCGGGCAGAATATAATTGATCTTGCCGTAAAGGTCGTAGCTGCATCTGACGGTGAATGGGAAGCAGCTGCGCATTTCCATTTTAACGGCAGCGTCCACGGCGATTTTTGCTGAATGGGAATATGCTCTGACAAGACCGCCGCCGCCCAGCAGAATGCCTCCGAAATATCGCGTAACAACGCAGCAGATGTCGGTCAGACCTTCCTTTCGCAGCACTTCAAGCACGGGAACGCCCGCCGTGCCCTGCGGTTCGCCGTCATCGGAATAGCGTGATGTATTGCCGTTTCGGAGGATATATGCATATACGTTATGTGTAGCCTTTCGGTGCATGGAACGGATCCTGTCGATGTATGCGACAGCTTCTTCGGGGGTTTCGGCATGGCTTATATATCCGATAAATTCGGACTTTTTTTCGATAAATGATGCTTCCGCTTCGCCCTTGACAGTCGTAAAATCCATATAATCATTCCTTCCGTTTTGCACAAAAACAGCCTGCGGTTTTATGCCGCAGGCTGCGAAGAAATATTCTTTCCAAATTCAGCCGAATTACTGAATGTTGAAACGCTTCTTGAATCTGTCAACACGTCCGCCTGTATCAACAAGCTTCTGCTTGCCAGTGTAGAAAGGATGGCACTTAGAGCAGATTTCAACTTTAATATCCTTCTTTGTGGAGCGAGTATTGATCACGTTGCCGCATGCGCAGGTAATAGTGGTCTCGTAATACTCAGGATGGATACCTTCTTTCATTTTTACACCTCATTTCTGAATAAACTCATATGATCAAAATAGCAGCCCATCATACAAGCTCAGACAGTAGTGCTATATACAAATCACTTACGAGAATTTATTATATCACATCAAAAGACTAATTTCAAGCGTTTTAACAATTATTTTACAATTAAAATTTCTTGACATATTATCTGCTGTGTGATAACATATTAATAAGGAAGGATCTTGCCCGAAAATGGAGGGGTATATATGGAAATAAATCTCAGCAAAGATTATAAAGAGGAAGAAAAAACTCCTGTTGGTTTTGAAGAATCCGACAAACCGGCACCCGGTTTTGAATATGAGGTCAATGACGGCAGAAGCGATAATTCCGGTGCAGCATCGTTCTGTACACGCTGCGGAACTCCGCTGAACGGTTCTTCGTTCTGTCCAAACTGCGGTCATGCAGCTGAAAACAATACACAGCAAAGTCAGCAGTCCTCGTCGGGATATGGCTACGGCAGTTCAGCAAATTACAGCAACACTTCAAATTATGAACAGTACCGTCCGAATATGAGCTATCAGCAGAATTCAAGCAACGGATCATTTAACAGTGCAAAGCCAAGAAATAAGGTGCTTGCGATAATTCTTGCGGTATTTTCCTGCGGCATACTCAGTGCGATATATGACTGCGATGTCGGAAGAATAATCAGGAATGTTATTCTTGCGTGCATCGGTCTGGGCGGAATAGGCATGATACTTGACATTATAAAGATCGCAAAATATGATGATACTTATTATATATGATTTTTCAGCCGTCCTTTGTGGCGGCTTTTTTATGGGTGATATAATGTTTGATTGGTTCTTTTTTGATCTTGACGGGACGCTGACAGATCCTGCGCTTGGCATAACGAATTCTATAATGTATGCACTGCGAAAGCTGGATATTGAGCCTCCTGAGCGTTCGGAGCTGTATAAATTTATAGGTCCTCCGCTTGCGGGATCGTTTGAGAAATTCTATGGATTTTCGCATGAAAAGGCGGAAACTGCGGTTGCTCTTTACCGTGAATATTTCGGCGAAACAGGGATCTTTGAAAACAGCGTGTTCGATGGCGTGCCGCAGATGCTGGAAAAGCTGAAGAATGCAGGTAAGCAGATAGTTCTTGCGACATCGAAGCCGCATGTTTATGCAGATCGGATCCTTGAACATTTCAATCTTGCGGGATATTTCGATTTTATATCGGGCAGTGAATTAGACGGCAGACGGACCGACAAGGCTGAAGTCATTGCGTATGCGTTGTCTGAACTGAACATCAAAAACAGATCACAGGTGCTTATGATCGGGGACAGGGAGCATGACATTATTGGTGCGAAGAAAAACGGGATCGCATCTCTCGGCGTGCTTTACGGGTTTGGCAGCAGGGCTGAGCTTGAAAGCACAGGTGCGGATCATATTGCTTCCAAGGTTTCGGATATTTTGAATTACATATGATTTTCAGGCGATGTTTCACATTGAGACATCGCCTTTTTAGTTAATATGCATAAATCAACGTGCGGAATTTTATATTATATTTCATATAATATCGTATTGACAAATACCATAGCCGATGATATAATATAGTTACAATATTATACAGCATATAATAACATTCAAATAAAAATATATAGGAGGATATGGATATGTTTGTAGATCTTACGAAAAACGGCAGCGCAGCAGCGGCGGCAGATGCAGGTTCAGTAAACGGCGCACCGAAGTACAGAGGCAATTACGAATACGATCATTCGCGCACGCAGATCTGCCCGATGTGCGGACAGAGCGTGACAAGGGGAGCGTCCTTCTGCACTCACTGCGGTGCAAATATGGCAGCGGATTCGCCGAAAACATTCAATTTCAGCGGCAGTCAGCCGTCAGCGTACACGCCGCAGCAGGAGAGCACAGGCGCAAAGGTAAAAGGTTTCTTATCGGGAATTGTAGGAGGTTTTCTGGATATGATCAACGAGTTAAATCAGACAATAAGATCAAGGGCAAAGAACAAGTGGGTGAGCATTCTTCTTTGCATTTTCACGATATTCGGACATAAGCTTTATGAGGGCAAGATCGAAATGGCGATCATCTATCTTCTGACAGGCGGACTTTTCGGCATCGGACTTGTGGTTGATGTTATCACTCTTCTCGGCAAGCCCGAAACATATTATGTACAGTGATTTTTCAATAGGCTGACAGCGATTTAATTCTATTATTACATTGACATTGTATCATTTCAAAAGGGGTGTTCAGAATGAATATCAGATCAATAGGCAGGATAATGTGCGGGGTGATCGCAGCGGTGATAGTTGCAGCTGCTGCGATATACATTGCAGTGCCGAAGCGGGAATTCACAATTGTTGACTCCTGCTCGGACGGTGCGGAGATGCGTTATTACATCGAAAACGGCGGAGTTCTGACGGAAGCTGAGCCGCTTGAATATTCGATCGCATCAGTCAGATGGAAAGGCTGGAGATTCAGAACATCGGGCGAGGGGACAGCGAATGTTATTGTCTGCCGCTGCATAGGCGGTGCGATATCGGGAATTGATGTTTATTCATTAAAGGTGAATAACAGGCTGAGTATTACGGATTATAGGATACAAAAAGGGACATCTGCGGATATTTTCTTCGCAGATGCCCCTTGATTTTTATATTATACTGATGCAATAATGAAATTTACAGTTCCGAACGGGAATGCAAAAGGTATCCTGAAAGCTTCCGAAAGATTTTCAAGATGTGCGCCGACAGATGTTTCCTGAGGATCAAGCTTGAGTTCAATGCCTGTATCGTTGGAAATATTGACGGTGAACAGTCCGTTCTGGAGGTTCAGGAATTCCCCGACTGATGCATTGGTCATTTCGTCAATGCAGTTAAGAGGTTCGCCCGCATATCTTGCCGCAAAATCTATGTATTCATTGTCATTTGCTTCAATAGCTGTAACGAAATTTGTTGTGCCTGTGATCTTCTGAACCGCTGCATTCATGCAGGAATATTCAGTGATCGGCTCGGGATCAAGCGGAGTAAAATCATTGCCGATAAAGCGGATGATATTGTTGTACAGCAGAGAAATATATTCAGTGTAATACTTTGTATTGCGGAGAGCGTCAAGATTGTAAAATCTGCGGATAGCGACCGATTCCTTATCAGCCTGAGCACTTGTGAAGTCAGAATCGGTAATGCTGTTTTCGGCCTTATAGCTGCGCAGTGCCTGTTCAAACTGGGCAGTAGTCATGTAACCCTTGTCAACAAGAGCTTGTCCCAGGAGCAGGTGACCGCTTTTCTGTGAAGAAAGAAGTTCCTCGACCTGTTCGTGGGTAAGAAAACCCATCTGAACAGCGATGTCTCCTATGCGCATATTAACTCTCTGCTGGGCAGCATGGACCATCTCGACCTGATCTGCAGTCATGTATCCCGCATTGATAGCAAGTACGCCCAGCTTAAGGCGTGTTGTTTTCTGGAGTTCAAGTGCCTCCGCAAGCTGTTCTGCGGAAACAAGACGCTGATTCAGAAGATAATTTCCGAAAAGCTGAGTAAACATAAAGCAGCCTCCTTATAATCTGGAAAGAATTTTTTCAATATCACTGTCCGTGATAGGCTTCTGCAGGAAGTCGTAAACGCCTGCTTCAATAGCTTCCTTAAGGTTAGCCTGCGTTCCGACGGAGGATGCCATTACCACCTTTGCCTTCGGATTTATGTTTTTGATCTCCTTTAAGGCTTCAACACCTGTTTTCTTGGGCATAACGATATCCATAAAAGTTATGTCCGGGAGATAGGCTTTGTACTGTTCAACGGCCTGTTCGCCGTCAACTGCTGTATAGATCTCCTTGCAGCCGAGTTTTGTAATAAGATCTGTCATTTTTTTTCTGACAAGGATGGAATCATCACAGATTAAAACCCTGATTTCTGAGAAAGACATTTTTGCAACTCCTATTCTAAAGCATTTGGTTACATCCGGATAGCTGTCCTGGAGCAAATACAGTTTTCCCTGATATTAACTAATATTTATTATACATTAGTTTCCCGTGGTATTCAAGAGCAATTTAATAAAAAAGTATTAAATGTAAGAGAATTTCCACTTGCAGTTTTGTGCATATAGTACAAAATCAAAGCTGCCAGTCTATAGGTTCTATATCATGAGCCGTCAGGAAAGCGTTTGTTTTTGAGAAGTGGCGGCAGCCGAAAAATCCGTTATATGCGGAGAGCGGGCTGGGGTGAGCACATTCAAGAACGCAGTGTCTGCTGCGGTCGATAAGCTTTGCTTTTGAACGTGCATTTCCGCCCCAAAGCAGGAAAACCATAGGCTTTTCACGTTCGTTCAGCAGTGAGATAATATGGTCGGTGAATATTTCCCAGCCCATGCCTCTGTGACTGTTTGCCTGTCCCTCACGGACGGTCAGGACAGTGTTCATAAGCAGAACGCCGTTTTCAGCCCACTTTGTGAGAGTTCCGTTGACGGGGGGAGTACAGCCGAGATCGTCCTGAAGCTCCTTGAAAATATTTTTCAGTGACGGCGGCAGCGGAACGCCTTCCTGAACGGAAAAGCAAAGTCCGTGCGCCTGACCCGGTCCGTGATATGGATCCTGTCCGAGGATAACGGCTTTTACATCGCTGTATGATGTATATTTCAGCGAGTTGAAGATGTTGTACATATCCGGATAGATAGTCTGTGTTGCGTACTCTTTTTTCAGAAATTCACGCAGTCTGAGGTAATAATCCTTTTTGAATTCATCTGCGAGAAGCTCGTCCCATTCGTTGTTGAAATGAACCATTTTATATCAGATCCTCCGTTTTTATTTTGGAATTATGCAGCCCGAGAGCTTTTCGATTATCTTATTTAGTTCCGAAAAATCCGGATCGTTTTTTTCGCCGTATCTTACCGCACTGTAAATGTCCGCAGTTTTTAGATATCCTTCGTAGTTAAGTGTTATCCCGTCAATATCGGCGATCTCGTAAACGGTGTCTGTTACGGGAATATCTGTCCCGCTTATCCGAAAGCCGTTTATCGCTGCCTTAAATCCAAGGCGGTATTTTTCGGGAGATGGCGGAGATTTTTTATATTCTCTGACAAGCTTTTTCCATTCGGCGATCTGCTTTCTTCTCGGTATATCGCCAATGTCAAGCTCCGTTTCCTTTTCGGTGATATCTTCCGTATCGGTATATCCCTTTTTCTCGTTATCGGCTTTTTTTGCTGACCGTGCGGCGGACAGCTGTGTAAATGCCTTTGCGATCTTGCGGAAAATATCCCTGAAAGCATTGGCTATATCATGCCTGAATCTGACGATAAGGAAGATTATTACAGCGATTCCGACCAGATAGAAAAGTGAATTTAGCACAGGATGACTTACGACCTCAGGCTGGATATATTCCGACATTTCAGGCATTTCTTCCGTCTGTTCTATCTCGATAGGATCAGCGTTTCCGCCTGTCAGCCTGCTTATATATTCGGCAGCTTTGAGCGACAGGGAAAATACATTGTAAATCATCCGCCCGAGAAATGCAAATATCGCTGTGATGCCTTTTCGGAATATGAACAGAAAAGCAGCTATTCCCGAAATAATGATTATCAGCCTGATATTGTAGCTTCGTATCTTAGGCGGCATATGGCTGGCACTGTGATGCCTGCGTTCCATCATATTGTCGATATTATTCTGACTGCTTATGAGCGCAAATATCACGGCAGGGAAGAAGAACACGAATATAAGCAGCTCTGTGCTGTACGGATGTCCGCTGATGTATAGGGAAAAAATCGAAAGCGGCGCTGCGGCTGCGCCCGTGATAAATCCTGCGGGCTTCATGATATATGCATAATCGCAGTAATAGAATTTTGCACCGAGGATAAATACTGTCAGCGAAACAGCCGCCAATGCTGCTGAATAATATCCGCCGCGTTCAGTGTTCAGCGAGAAAACGAAGAATGCTCCGACTGCTGCGGCGCCGCCTGACAGTGCAAGCAATATCCGCGCGAGGACAGTGTTTTTGTATTCAAGGATAGTGAGTGCCATTCTGATGAAAAATCCCAAAAATCCGAATACTTCGACAATTGCTATATCTGCGAGCCACGTCATTCCCGAAATATCCGAAAGTCCGTCAAGAAACATAACAAGAGGGAAAAACAGAAGAAATGCAGCTGCACACGCAAGTATTTTCAAGGTATCAGTAAGCTTCATTGCGTTTCCTCCGTTTCTTCCGCTTTTTCAATGCCCGAAAAGTTTCTTCCTGTGGATATGACGTTTATACCGCACGGCATATTATCGGGAATACCGCCTGTCGTGACGATGACGGTACCTGCTTTTGCCTCAGCGAAAGCGATAGTATTATCGTCGATGTATGGCGTTACGATATAGATATCGGTCTGCGTAAGATTCAGGCAGAATGTGTTAAGAAATTCGCCGAAGCTGACGCAGGCATCAAATCTGAGCTCCGCAAGAACACGCAGATCTTCAATTAGCTGATTTGTTCTTATCTCGGAGATGACAGGCTCGGGTTCGTCTGTGATGCGTCCGTTGGAAAGAAGTCCGAACGGTACACCCTTTTCGGAAAATTCATTCAGTATTGAAGCGGCTATTTTTATGCATATCTCAAGTGCTGCCTCGTCATGCGGATTGCCGAATTCATTTTCCATAGACTGACAGTTCAGAATGACTGCGGCACTCTTTTCAGCTGTATAATCGTTGGTATATACCATAAGTTCATCTGCGGCGGCTGTTGCTTTCCAGCAGATCTTTTTCATGCTGTCTCCCGGAAAATATTCGTGTATGCCGTTATAAAAAAACGGGTCGGAAACAAGCTGACGCTTTACGAAAACATCGCCGTTCAGAAAGCTGTTTCTGTCATCGGTAAAGCTGTCGGCGGGC
>USNJ01000094.1 GCA_900556055.1 uncultured Ruminococcus sp. | reverse complement strand
GGGATAAGTTCAAGCTCATTCCAAGTTATCTGAGAACTGACCATGCCGATATAGAGAGCGAGCCGTTTGTTGATTTTGATTATGATGAGATGCTTTCTGAAATGGCTGATGTTCCCGTGGATATGCCGTCCTATTCGCTTGATGATCTCAGCGGTGAGGAGCAGGCGGAGGCTGTTTCCTGCTATATGGAATATGCGAAGGATAACGACGGCATTGAGGATCCCGATAAAGTCAAGGCATATTACTATCTGGGCGTTCACGGCGGATATAATATGTTTGCGTTTGGAATACCCGATCGCAGGGAAGATGATCTGCCCGGCAAGCTGACCTTCGGCGATGAAACGGTCAAGTACAATGACGGAAATCTTGACATTGTACTCTGCTCAAAGTATGGCTTCAACCTTGATCCCATGTTCGGAAAACTTACTGAGTCAATGTGCATAACCGCTGAAACTGCGTATGATAACGGCATTCTGAGGGACAGCGACGTTGAGCAGATAAAGGCGCTTATTGACAAAATGGGCGTATAATACAATACGATTTTTAACACAAAAAAGCCGCTGAATAAAATCAGCGGCTTTTATTTCTTTTCTGTTATCTCGGATTGACGATCTCACGCCAGTCGAGGTCGCCTCTTTCGAGAGCGTGTATAAGTGCTTCTGCGGTAGCGATATTTGTTGCAAGCGGGATATTATGCACATCGCAGAGTCTTAAAAGGTTCATTTCGTTCGGCTCATGCGGCTTCGGATGCAGAGGATCTCTGAAGAAGATGAGCAGGTCGATCTCATTGCAGGCTATTCTTGCGCATATCTGCTGATCTCCGCCCTGTGCGCCGCTCAGATATCTCTGTATATTCAGACCGGTAGCCTGTGCGACCATTTTTCCTGTTGTACCTGTTGCGCAGAGATTATGTCTTGAAAGAATACCGCAGTATGCGATACAGAACTGCACGAGCAGCTCTTTTTTTGAATCATGTGCAATAAGTGCTATATTCATTTGCTAAACAATCCTTTCATATCCCGAAAACGGTTTCCGGGACGAGATCAGGTCTATTCGATCTGTATTTATCCGATCTTTATGGAAAGAGGAACGTCCTGTCCCTTTATTCTTCTGGAGATAGCATCGAATGCCTTGAAAGCGGGGGAATTGGAAGGCAGCGGCTGACCCTTTGCAGTCGCAACAACAACTGCGTCATCGTCGGGGATAACGCCGATCAGCTGAACGCCTACCGTATCAATGATCTCATCGAGGTCGGCAACGAGATCCTCATTGAAGAGATCTCTGTTTACCTTGTTGATTATAAGGCGCTGCTTCTTGTTTCCGCGCTTGTAGAACTCATCGGACATAGTGCGGGCATCTCTTACACAGATAGGGTCAGGCGTTGTGTTGATAAGGATAAGGTCTGACTGTTCAACAACGTCGAAAACGCTGGCATTTGTACCTGCGGAGGTATCGACTATGATATATTCGTAATATTTTCTCATCTCATTGCAGATGTTGGAGATCTGTTCCGCATTAACGGTAGCGAACGGATCCTCAGGAGCGCAGACGATGCTGAGGTTGTTTGCAATTTTGACCTGAGTGGTAGCTTTATATATATCGCACTCACCCTTTAAAACGTTGCCCAGGTCGTATTTGATATCATTCTTGACGCCGAGCATAATGTCAAGACATCTCAGACCGAAGTCCAGCTCAATGATAAGAGTTCTGTTGTTCTGCTTTGCCAGAGCGAAGCCGAGCTCAGAGCAGATAGAGGACTTGCCTGTACCGCCTTTACCGGAAGTTACAGCAATTATCTTTGACATATTTTCTCCTTTCGATCACAGCGGTGTGCGGGAAAAAATGCCGCAGTGATGTTCATGCTAAAAATTATAGTACCATTAATTCTATTTTACCACAAATTACTGATTTGTCAAAGACTATTTGCAGTTTCTGCACAAAATTGTAGATATTAACGTCATTCCTCAAAATCTTTTGTTAAAGTTGTACAAGAGGGGAACCCCCTCCGCTTTTTCGTTCGGGAATATGCAAAATGAGAAGCTTTCGCATCTCGGTAACGTAAAACAGCTGTTTATGATACTTTGTTTAAAGGGGAAGCCCCTCTGCTTTTTCGTTCGGGAATATATTGATTTACATAAAAACGGGATCCCCTGCTCAAAGGGGACCCCATATGCGGAATTATCAGGCTATCGGTCTGACGATTATTTTTTCGCTGTCCTCGCGTCTGAGGGCTATGACGGCACCTCTTATAAGGAAAGCGGCAGTATCTCCCGAATGAAGGAAGCAGCAGACGGGCGTACCCTTTATAAGCCCTATATCCTGCATTCTGCGGCGTATGCCTCCGTCATTGAGAAGCTCTGCCACTACGGCTCTCCCGCCCTCGCAGACCGAGCAGAGTGTGCATGTATCGTTCATATAAGTATATCTCCTTGTTGCGTTTATGTGGGATGATCCCATTATTATAGTATGCACGATGTCGCAATTTGGCGAACGGAAATATGTTATGATTGACTAACACGCTCTGCATAAAGTAAAATGATGTAAAGAGGTGTTTTTTATGGCGGAATACTGTAAAATGCCGTATCTTTCGGCGAGGCTGATGAAGCTTTATCTCTCGGGATATCCTAAGGATAAGGCGGCTGATATCAGGGCGAAAACGCTTTCCGTATATCGTGAGCTGGTCGGAAAAGCACCCGATATCGGCGGGAAAAAGAACCCGATGTCCTCAAATCTTTACATGGCTCTCGGGATATTCGCCCTTTGCGATGCATCGGAGGGAGATCTTACGCCCGAAAAGCTGGACGGGATAATAAAAAATCTGTATCCCGAAAATGTTCCGATACTGGGCAGTGCGGCGGACATGAACAAGCCCAAAGTGCGGAAAGCGATGTTTTCGTACTTTTCCGGCATTGGAAAGAAGATATCCGAAAAAAAGGCGAAGGGCGAATGGAACAACACATGGGTGCTTGAACCGCTGCCCGATGAGAGCGGAAAGAGTGTGGCTTTCAATCTGCACGGCTGTCCGATAGCGGATTTTGCGAGGGAGAACGGCTACATGGAATATATGCCCGTCATCTGCGGCTCGGACCATGCGGCTGCGGCATTCATGCACGCAAGGCTCATCAGGGAGCATACTGTTGCCGAGGGATATGACATCTGCGATTACAGATATGTCGGCGACAGGGAAAAATAAAGCAAAAGGATCGCTGTAAAAACGGCGATCCTTTTTGCAATACAAATATAATTTAATAAATAAGGGGACTTAAAGTGAATTTGAGAGCTTCCATCTGAAACGGGAAATTCTCTGAGCCTTTGTGTTATCGAAAGTAACGTTGTTGCAGATAGTGCTGATATCAACATATCTGTAATCCGTCTTTAAGCGCTTGTTTCCGAATGCGATAGCGGATTTAACGGCATCTGCGCCGTAGTTTCTCTGGATAACGGGGCCGAGCTTGAAGTTTGCTCTCATATATTCAACGATCTCACGTGCATAGATGGGCTTTGAATCGCAGATATTATACACACCCTGATAATTTGTTCCGGGAGCGACTTCGAGAACGCCCCAGATAAAGTCAATAAGATTGTAAAGGCAGCAGAATGAGAATCCGTAGTCGCCCGATCCGTACATGAATGCACATTCGTCCTTGACATCGTATATCTTTGCATGAAGATTGGCGATGTAATCCTTTGTATAAATAGGGCAGACACGCATAACGACACCGTGACAGGACGGATTTTTCTTTACTACCGCAGCGAGATACTTTTCGCTTTCGGCTTTCATCTTTGCATAATCCGTGATAGGCTTGTCGGGATTGGTCTCTCTGATAGGCTCTCTTGTTTTCTGCGGAGCGTACACGAGATGTGTGCTGAGCAGAAGTATATCCGTGATACCTGCAAGAGCAGCTGTTTTATATATGTACTTGTCACAGGCATCGGCATCCTTTTCGTACTGAGGCTCCATGACGTTATTGTAGTCGTTATCAACACTGCATGCGAGATGGATAAGAGCGTCTATCTTGCTTCCCTCAAGTATGCTGGATATCTTAGCCTTATCGGTGATAGCACACTGAACGAAGCTATAGTTAGGCTGACCGACGAATTCGCTTTGCTTGGAGTCAGTGCCTATTACATTGTATCCTCTGCTGAGTAAAACCTTAGTCAGCTCGCGTCCTATAAGTCCGCTGGCCCCCGTTATAAATACTGTTTTCATCAGCCGTTCCTCCAATCAGTCTAGGGAAACCAAATTGCCTGCAATCGGCTGTTGTATGTCATAAAATTGCGCATAGTTATCCCTATTCATATATATCTATATTATATTATACCACAAAGCTCTTAAAATGCAATATCTTTTTTTGAAAATCCAATAATTTTTTTCAGCTTTCGGGAAAAAATCGTGGATTTTACCTATTTTTATTGCAAAATACTATCAAATATGATAAAATTAATTACAGTTAATGATGTTAAATCAGCGGGAGATGTAATTTATTGGAATATATAGAACCGTTCACATACAGCGGAAAAGGAAAAAGATATCTGACGCAGAATGATTATCTCAGAGGAAAATTCGGCGGAAAGGTGATGAAGATATCTCTGAACGGCGGATTTACCTGCCCGAACAGAGACGGCAGCAAGGGCATAGGCGGCTGCACGTTCTGCTCGGCATCGGGCAGCGGAGATTTTGCGGGCGACCCAGCCGACAGCATAGCAAAGCAGTTTGAGGAGGTCAGGGAGCCGCTCATGAAAAAGTGGCGTGACTGCACGAAATTCATACCGTATTTTCAGGCGAACACGAACACCTATGCCCCTCTCGGGCGGCTGAAAAGCCTGTATGAGCAGGCACTTGCGATAGAAAATGTCTGCGGACTGGCGATATCGACGCGTCCTGACTGCATTTCGGAGGAAGCTGCGGATTATCTTGCGGAGCTGTCCCGACGGACATATCTGACAGTCGAGCTTGGACTTCAGACTATACATGACGAAACGGCTGAAAGGCTTAACAGATGCCACACCTATGCCGATTTTCTGCATGGCTTCCGAATGCTATCCGACAGGGGGATAAACGTCTGCGTACATATCATAAACGGTCTGCCGGGCGAAACACGGGATATGATGCTGGAAACTGTGCGTGAGATATCAAAACTGCCGATGCACAGCATAAAGATACATCTCCTTCACATCATAAGGGGGACAAGGCTTGCGGAGGATTACGAAAAGGGGCTGTTCCGCACTATGGAGCTTGCGGAATATGTTGACCTTGTATGCAGCCAGATAGAAATGCTCCCGCCCGATGTCGTGATACAGCGTCTTACGGGCGACGGCGCACCCAATGACCTGATAGCACCGCTCTGGAGCAGGAAAAAATTTGTCGTCATGAATGAGACCGATAAGGAAATGACACGCAGGAATGCCGTTCAGGGCGATAAGTTCATGATTGACAAATAATGTGAAATGATGTATATTAATAAAAAGACGAAAACAGGAAAGGAGAGCGTGTATGCCGAAGCTGAGCGAAAAAAGAATAGCAGACAACGCAGCCGAAAAAAAGCGCAATATGGAAGATGCGCCTTCAGTGAGATATAAAAATCAGACAGACGAATACAATGCCGCATACAGAAAGTGGCGGAGCGAAAAGAAAATTTCCATGGGCTACGTCCGCACGGACAATCCCAATGAGCTGACCTATAAGGACGGCGTAGGCTTTATATCCGATGATGATGCGGCATTCGAGCGGCGTTCGATGATGTTCGTGATATCTGTTGTCATGGGTGCGATGGTTTTATATTATGTACTTGAGATGTTCTCACTGCACGTTCTTCCGTTCGTGCTGTCAGCTGTTGGAGTGAACATAGGAATAGACTATTCATCGGGACATCTTTACGGCGGCGGCTGGGAGATAATCGCCGTGACGCTGTTTATGGAGGCAGCAAAAAGGCTGGTGCCGTTCCTGATAATGAAAAAATATCTGAATATGCCGCTCAGCATAATCCTGCCGATAAAAGCTGAAGACAGGGACATTCTTGCGTTCAGCGTGCCTGCTGCGATGCTGTCATATCCGTTCATACTTGCGGTATCTGCGGCATCGAACATGGTGCTGAGGGGCATAGGCATATCCACGTCGGAATATCTCGTCCAGACTGTGGAAACACCGCTCCAGAAAACGGTCATGCTGATGATAGTTATTATTATCGTGCCTGTGCTGAGCGAGCTTTTGCTGAGAGGAATGGTAATACATTCGATGCGCCAGTTCGGCGACAGATATGCGGTGCTGATGTCCGCACTTATCTCCGCACTCTGCGTGCATACGATAAGTCAGTTCTGCTTTTCATTCGTATCGGCTGTGCTTATCAGTCATTTCTCGCTGCGTTCGGGTTCCATGATCTCAGCTGTTGCAATGAGGATAACGTACAGGGCATGCACAACGGCGACATGGTACGGCGAAACAGCATTTGACGGCGGACGGTATGAGATATTCATGGGGTCGCTGCTTCTTGCCTGCGTGATCGTCGGACTTGCCGGTGCATTCATATACATAACCAAGAGCGGCAGATCGCCCGAGATAAGCACAAGGGAAAACGGATTATCGGCAAAGGAAAAGTTCATCTGCACTGTGACCTGTCCGTCAGCACTCGTATGGCTGTCGGCTGCCGCTGCAATGACTGTCATGTCGATAAACGTGAATATAGGACGATGAATGTGTACATGGAGGAAGCACTGCGCCTTGCACGCAAATGCGGCGAAGCCGGGAAGCGCAAGTGGCGTACGAAGAGGGCGAGGTTCCCGTCGGCGCTGTCCTAACTTGCGGCAAAACCCTTATTGCCCGTGATCACAACCGCGTCATCGCAACGCACGACGCCACGGCGCATGCCGAGATGCGTGTTTTAAAGACCTCTCTTGACACCTTTAACTCCGAGCGCCTGCCGTCCGAGACGACGCTTTATGTGACGCTTGAACCCTGCCCGATGTGCGCAGGTGCGGCGGTAAATGCAAGGATAGAAAATATATATTTCGGCGCATATGACAAAAAGAACGGTGCCTGCGGCTCAGTGGCGGATATCCCGAACAGCGGGTTCACATTCGCTCCGAACGTCATCGGCGGGATAATGGAGGACGAATGCTCCGAGCTTCTGAGACAGTTTTTCCGCCGTCTGAGGGAGAGCCGCAGCGGCATAAGCGTCAGGCTGATAAGGGCGGAAACGGCTGAACAGCTGAGAAGCGTGGACGATATGTCGGGCGGGATAATTCCCGGTTTTTCCTGTCATATAGTGAGCAGAAACGGGAAATATATAGGTTATACAGCCGTAAACAGGGAGCTTTGCCGTGCTGAGATATCGCTTTCGGACACGGCATACGAAAAGGAAACGCTCCTTGCGATGGAAAAAATATACCGAAGCGGCTTCGAGAAGGCTGCGGACGGCGGATATATCATGATAGAGAGGAATGGTCACAATGGCTGAATTCAGATTTACCGAGCAGATGGCTGAACAGGCGATAACAGAGGCAATGACAAGCTGCGTGATGGCGGCGGTATCGACATTTGCGATAGAAACGGTGAGAAACATATTTGCGCCGCGCCCCACGAAGGTGCTGCTCGAAAACGGTCTCCCCGCAAACATAACCATCGAGGGCAAAAAGGGCAGGCCGAAGGCGGTGTTCGTGACGACAAAGCGTCTGAAAGCGAACTATGCGCCCGCATTTGTCTTTGCGGCGGCGGCAGGAGCCTGCTATCTGCTTCTGAGATCGCGCGAAAAAGCCAAATCGGATATCGTGATGTAAAAATAAAAAAATGGCCGGCAGCTGTCGGTCATTTTTGTTATTTGAATATTTTACTTTTCTTTGAGATGTAACAATTTCGCAGCACCGGCTTTTGCCGTGTCCGTAAAAAAGCTCTCACGGCGGACAGACAGCCGCAAATGCAGTGTGTGTCCCACTCCGATATAATACTAAAAACCCATTGAATTATGGGAATCTCTCGCCGCAAAACCGCATATATCAAAGCTTTTGCGGCGATT
>USNJ01000093.1 GCA_900556055.1 uncultured Ruminococcus sp. | reverse complement strand
TCATTGTAAAAATACGCAATAACCTGATTTCCATGGTGTTCGCTTATTATGTCGATTATCTGCTTTGGAAGACGCAACGCACGTGCCTTTTCAACACCGCGCTTAACATGGCTTCTGATTATACTTACAGAAAGCGACGGATTTATTTCCGTATGAATATTTTCTCCGGCAGTCTGATTTTCCACAAAATACTCAGGGTTATCAAGTTTTCCAATGTCGTGGTAATATGCGCCGACTCTGGCAAGAAGAGGGTTCGCCCCCACCTCATTGCACGCAGCTTCCGCAAGGCTGGCAACCATAAGCGAATGGTTATAAGTTCCGCTCGCAGTAACAAGCATTTTTTTCATCGTAGGATTATTCAAGTCGCTCAAATCCATAAGGCGGAAAAATCATGTTCAGGATACTCGGACCTGTTACGGATAAATACAAGGATCTTAACAATTACTCAGTCGTTTCAAAGCTTACTTACAATGATGTTTCATTCCTTTTTACAGGCGATATGGAGGACAATGCTGAGGAAGATCTTATTTACAGCGGAGCGGATCTGAAAGCAACTGTTCTGAAAGTCGGACATCACGGAAGCTCAACATCAAGCTCACCTGCATTTCTTAAAAAAGTGTCACCGCTGGCAGCTGTTATTCAGTGCGGAAAGGATAATTCATATGGACATCCGCACGAAGAAACGCTTGAAAAACTCAGCAAATATACAGACAAGATATATAGGACGGACGAAAACGGCACAATCCTTATCATAACTGACGGAAAAACAGTAGTTGCTGTCAAAGAGAAAAATCAGTGATAATGTGAGGCGGTCATATGCTTATTGTTGAAAAAATCGAGGGAAATATCGTCACGATCGAAGATGATGATAATCACTTCAATATAAATAAAACAGATATTTCCACAGATATTAAAGAAGGGGATATTATTCTATTTTCAAATGGTGAATATACTGTCGATAAAGCGGCGACAGATGCCAGAAGAAAAAAGATAATTGAAATGCAGAAAAAAATATTCAGCTAAGGTTTATATATTTGAAAGGATCTGAGGTATTATGAATAACTCAATGTTTAAGGAACTGCGCGCAAGACTCGACACGCTCTCTAAAGGACATAAGCGTATAGCGGAATACATTCTGGAGCATTATGACAAGGCTGCATTCATGACTGCGGCAAAACTCGGAAATATAGTAGGCGTCAGCGAATCGACGGTTGTTCGTTTTGCAACTGAAATGGGCTATGAAGGATATCCTGAGATGCAGAAGGCACTGCGTGAGTTTACCACAAACCGCCTGACGAGCATCCAGAGGATCGACGTTATGAGCGACCAGATCGGCAGCGACGACCTTTACGAAACGGTACTTAATATGGATATCGATAAGATCCGCCGCACGCTTGAAGAGGGCGATAAGGAGGAGTTTTATCACACTGTGGATCATCTTGTTGCCGCAAAAAATATCTATATTATAGGTGCTCGTTCTGCGGCTGTTCTTGCACGTTTTCTGAACTTCTATTTCAATGTTATCTTTGATAATGTTCGTCTTATCCATACCACAAGTACGAGTGAGATGTTTGAGCAGATACTGCATATAGGTCCTGACGATATTATGATAGGAATAAGCTTCCCGAGATATTCAAAGCACACCGTCAAAGCATTCAAATATGCACATTCAAGAGGTGCTACGGTAATTGCCATAACAGACTCAAAGACATCTCCGCTTGCCGCTTATGCCAATCATATGCTGCTTGCCAGAAGCGATATGGCATCATTTGCCGACTCACTTGTTGCGCCGCTCAGCGTTATCAATGCACTTATCGTTGCTGTCGGTGTAAAGAAACGTGATCAGGTTGCGGCTAACTTTGAGCGTCTTGAAAAAATATATGATGAATACGAGGTCTATGAGACTTCCGATGATCAGGATTACTGACAGGAATTTACAATAAATGAAATATGATGTTATTATAATCGGCGGCGGACCGGCGGGCATGATGGCTGCGATAACTGCTGCCGACTATGGAAAAAATGTCCTTTTACTGGAAAAAAGAGAGCGGCTCGGACGCAAACTTCTCATTACCGGAAAGGGCAGATGCAATGTTACAAACAACTGTACAGATGAGGATTTCTTTGCAAACATCCCGCACAATCCCAGGTTCATGTACAGCTCTTATTCACAGTTTTCTTCGGCTGATACGATGGCTTTTTTTGAAAATATCGGTGTGCCTCTGAAGACGGAAAGGGGAAATCGTGTCTTTCCGCAGAGTGACAAGGCTATGGACATTGTTGATGCGTTTGTAAATGCTGTAAAGGTCAGAAACATTACAGTTAAGACCTGCGAAATAAAATCGCTTGAAATAGAAAATGGAAAAGCACTAGGTGTAAATGCCGAAAATACGACGTTTTTTGCAGACCAAATTTGCATCGCAACAGGTGGCAAGTCGTATCCCTTGACAGGCTCAACGGGCGATGGATACAGATTTGCACAGCAGGCAGGGCATACGATAGTGCCTTTGAAGCCCTCTTTGGTGCCTATTGTGACAGAAGAAAAGTGGGTTTCCGAGGCAATGGGGCTTTCACTCAAAAATGTTACCCTTTCGCTTACCGATACTGCATCGGGAAAGATGATATTCAGTGAGATGGGCGAGATGCTGTTTACCCATTTCGGTCTGTCGGGGCCGCTGGTTCTGTCCGCAAGCAGCCACATCGAAAAGGCTGAACGCAGACGCTATCTGCTGGAAATTGATCTTAAGCCTGCGCTGGATATTCAGACGCTTGATGCAAGGATCCAAAAGGATTTCTCTTCCAATTTAAACAAAGATTTTATGAATTCGCTCGGCAAGCTTCTGCCCGCAAAGCTCATACCGATCGTAGTCAGAATGTCGGGCATACCCGCAGAAAAAAAGGTCAACCAGATCACAAAGGAAGAACGCCGCAGACTCTGCGAGCTTCTCAAGGCACTGCCGCTCCGCTTCAAGGACTTCCGCCCTATTGAAGAGGCGATAATCACAAGCGGCGGCGTAAAGACCTCCGAGATCTCGCCGAAAACCATGGAATCAAAGCTTTGCAGCGGACTTTACTTTGCAGGCGAGGTCATCGACGTTGACGGCTACACGGGCGGCTTCAATCTCCAGATCGCATTTTCCACGGGATATGCCGCTGGAAAGGCAATGGGCGAATATTACGGCTGATAAGCTTTCAACATCTATACGTGCGTCTGTTGAAAATTTTCGGAAATATGTTTATTTTACTTTGTGATATATTCTGTTTTGGTCTTTTTATCGCAGCTTTAGGAAAAAGCTGAATAATGCGAAGCATTCGTTTCGCCGTTTTGAGCAACGCTCGAAAATACGTCACTGAGAGGGTTGTGAAAAACGGCAGAAACGATTTATTCAGCGTTTCCTTAGTATTATATGTGACTTTGCTCTGCTGTCGGTCATGTAATGTTCCGCTGCCCAACCGTGTTTCACGGCGATATACTGCGTTACGCAGCTTACCGGTCGGGACACTTTTGTGCGGCGCATGATATCCTCGGGAGCGTGCGCTCACTGATTTTCGGGAGATATCGAAGCTTTGACGGACAGCTTTTTTAATGAATACAACTAAATTAATATAAAAATGAATAAATGGGAAAGGAATGTTAATAATGTCTGTGAACATTGCTGTTGACGGACCTGCGGGGGCGGGAAAAAGCTCCGTTGCAAAGCAGGTCTCAAAGGATCTGAAGATAATTTACGTGGACACAGGTGCGCTTTACCGTGCGATTGCGCTTTTTGTGCTGAGAAAGGGAGTTTCTCCGTCCGACGGAGCGGCTGTTTCCGCACTTCTGCCCGATATCACGGTCGAGCCTAAGTTCGTTGACGGGGTGCAGAGAGTATTCCTGAACGGTGAGGACGTTTCCGACCTGATACGCACCGAGGAGGTATCTATGGCGACATCTGCGGTGTCTGCGATACCCGAGGTAAGGGCGTTCCTGCTGGGACTTCAGAGGAAGATAGCCGAGGAAAACGACGTTATCATGGACGGCAGGGATATCGGAACGGTCGTGCTGCCGAATGCGGATCTCAAGATATTCCTCACGGCATCGGACACTGCTCGTGCCATGCGCCGATACAAGGAGCTTTGCGAGCGTCAGGGCAGCGATGCGCCGAGCTATGACGAGGTTCTGAAGCTTGTACGTCAGCGTGACCGTCAGGATTCCGGACGCGAGACTGCGCCGCTTAAAATGGCAGATGATGCCGTCCTTGCGGATACGTCCGATCTCGATTTCGAGGGATCTGTAAAGCTGATCGAGCATCTTATCGCATCGAATACGGCTCTGGGAGGTGTTCGGAAGTGAATGTTGTTGTAAGAAAGGTCGTTGAGGGCATATATCACTGCATTTACGATCTGCATTTTGAAGGCACGGAAAACATCCCGAAAAACGGCGGTGTTATCTTTGCATCCAACCACAGAAGCTATCACGATCCCGTGTTCATCACGATGAGAGTCCCCAAAAAATTCTGTTATATGGCAAAGGAAGAGCTTTTCAGAAACAAGATATTCGGAAAGTTCATAACTATGCTGGGTGCTTTCCCGATAACACGAGGCACGGGAGATATGGCAGCGCTCGACAATGCCATAGACAAGGTGAGAAACGGTCAGAATCTCGTTATTTTCCCCGAAGGCACACGTTCATATGACGGAAAGGTCGGCAAAGGAAAGACGGGCGTTGCGCTTGTTGCCGCCAAGGCAGGAGTTGACGTTATCCCCGTCGGCATATGCTTTGAGGGACCTAAGCTCACATTCCGCAAAAAGGTCACGATAAAGTTCGGCAAGCCTATATCCGCCGAAAAGCTGCATATCGAGGGAACATCTTCCAAGGATCTCCGTGTTATCAAAAACACTATCATGGATTCCATCAGGGAGCTTGTCGAAGGTCCGCAGGCGCAGATAGAGGAAAAAACCAATGAAAATTAACGTTGTAACCGCAAAAACTGCGGGCTTTTGCTTCGGCGTAAAGCGTGCTGCGGATATTGCGTTCGGAATGGCTGATGACGGTACGCCTGCGGTCACGCTGGGCGAGCTTATCCATAATCCGTCAGTTGTCGATGATCTGAAACGCAAGGGGATACGTCCCGTTCAGAGTGTCGATGAGGTCGGCACGGGCGAAAGGGTCATTATCCGTTCACACGGCGTTCCGGGATCGGTATATGATGAACTGGATAAAAAAGGTATAGAATATGTTGACTGCACCTGTCCGTTCGTCGAAAAGATACACCGCATTGTAAGCAAATGCTCCGAGGAGGACTGCGATATTATAATTATGGGCGATGAAAATCACCCGGAGGTCCGTGGAATTGCCGGATTTTGTAAGGAATATCCATATATATTGCGAAATGCAGATGATTTATCCGACTTTCTGAAAAATAATTATAAAAAAGTAAAAAAAAAGCTTGCAATTACAGCGCAAACAACGTATAATATAAGTATGTGGGAAAAGTGTATTCAAACGGTCAATTCCCTGAGAGAAAAATTTGAGCTGCCGAATGAGATCTGTATTTACAATACCATCTGCAGCGCCACAGCTAACCGTCAGGCTGAGGCAGTCAGGCTTGCCGAGTCGTCCGACCTCGTTATAGTAGTCGGCGGCAGACACAGCTCCAATACTCTCAAGCTCTTCAACATCTGCAGCGGGATTTGCAGTAAATGCCTGCTGGTCGAGAGCGCGGCAGAACTCAGAGATGCCGTGACGGATGAGCTTATTCCCGTTAATGCCGATGCAGTCTTCAACGTTGGCATTACTGCCGGAGCTTCAACACCGGCATATATTATCAAGGAGGTACAAAGACTAATGAGCGAGATTTTAAAGAATCAGGACGAAGACATTAACTTTGAAGAAGCAATTGAAGCAGGCTTCAAAAAAATATATACCGGTATGAAGGTGAAAGGATACATAGTGTCTGTTAATAACAGTGAAGCTGTTGTAAGCATCAGCAACACTAAGCACACAGGCTATGCTCCTCTGTCAGAACTGACTGACGATCCTTCTCTCAAGCCTTCCGATATTGTTAAGGTCGGCGACGAGGTTGACTTCATTGTTACTAAGGTTAATGATCAGGACGGCGTTGTATACCTGTCCAAGAAGAAGCTTGACGCAAGAGCAGGCTTCGAGGCTATTATCAAAGCAAAGGAAGACGGAACAATTCTTGACGGTGTTGTTACAAACGTCGTAAAGGGAGGAGTTCTCGTTCTTTCCGGCGGAGCAAAGGTATTTATCCCTGCTTCCCAGGCTACTGCAAGACGTGACGAACCCCTCGAGGGCCTTCTCAAGAAGAACGTTAAGTTCAAGATCATTGAGGTCAATGAGCAGAGAGAAAAGGCTGTAGGTTCTATCAGAGCCGTACTGAACGCTGAAAAGGATGCTGCTAAGGCTAAGTTCTGGGAGAACGTTAAGGTCGGCGATACATTCAAGGGCGAAGTTAAGTCCATCACTAACTACGGTGCATTCGTTGATCTCGGCGGCATCGACGGTATGGTTCACATTTCCGAGCTGTCCTGGAACAGGATCAAGCACCCCTCTGAGGTCGTTAAGGTAGGCGACGTTCTCGAAGTATTCGTTAAGGATCTCGACAAGGAGAACAACAGAATTTCCCTCGGCTACAAGAAGGACGAGGACAATCCTTGGGAGAAGTTCAAGAGCGAGTACAGCGTTGGCGATGTTGTCAAGGCTAAGATCGTTTCCATCACTCCTTTCGGCGCATTTGCTCAGATCATTCCCGGAATTGACGGTCTGATCCACATTTCCCAGATCGCTGACAAGAGAGTAACTAACGTTAAGGACGTTCTTGAGATCGGTCAGGAAGTTGAAGCTAAGATCACTGAGATCGACGCTGACAAGAAGAGAATCAGCATGTCTATGCGTGCACTTCTCGAAAATTCCGACAGCACTGAGGAATAATTCAGTTCTTTCTGAATTTACTGCCGCTGCACATTTTATTATGTGCGGCGGTTTTCTTTTTGGATAATTTGCTTTTTATAGGATAAAAAAAGAGACAGAAGCCGCAGCTTATGTTAAAGCTGCGGCTTTCATCTCTCGTGGGATATCAATAACCGTTTCTTTTATTTTTCTGCCGATGCTTTGCCTTCAAGATAGTATGTAGCCTCCATATCAGCAACGCTCAGCGCAAATGCAAGCGGGAACATCTCAAACGATTTTCCGACTGAATTAACATCATCATTCCCCGAAAATCCCATGTGATAGCGTATAGCAAACGCTTCCTCACGTGTCAGACGCATATACCCCGAAATAATATATACCGATTTCTCGCCGTGACCGTACGGCAGCTTGTCGTCAATGGTATAGTATGGGACTTTTTCCCACACGCCCTGCGCATTTTTCGAATTTCTGTAATCCACAGAATAGAAATTCACCTTGCAGATGTCATGCAGGAGCGCAGTCAGCGCAAGCGTTTCCTCGGACGCATTCAGCCCGTATACATTTTTCACCCTGTCCCTTGCGGCGTAATCTTTAAGGCAGTGGTAGACATTCAGGCTGTGTTCGAGCAGTCCGCCTTCGTATGAACCGTGAAAGCGGGTGCTTGCGGGAGCTGTGAAAAAGTCGCTTTTGGGGGACAGCAGGTATTCAAGCAGCTTGTCAGCGCCCTCTCTTTTGATGTTTGTCGTGTAAATTTCGATAAATTCGTCCTTTAGACTCATCGGAGATCCTCCTTGTAGCGTATCACATCGTAATACGACATAACATCAAGCTGCTTTTCAACTTCCTTTGCAGGCGTAAGCGGCGGGAATGACGATTTATCGACAAGAATAAAGCAGTCCTTGCCGAAAACATCGAACCAGTTGTCGCTGAATACGGCATCTGACTTTTTGAGTTCAAGGAAAACGCCCTTTGCATATGCTTCGGAATGTATATTTATCTTGAATTTGCTGCCTATCTCGGAAACGCTGATCTTCAGCTTCGGATCAATAAATCTGAAATGCTTGGGCTGAACGAACATATAAGTTCCCTCTGCGATCCTTGCCTGATTTTCCG
>USNJ01000092.1 GCA_900556055.1 uncultured Ruminococcus sp. | reverse complement strand
CTTGCGGAGTTTCGCCCTTGCGAGGGCGACCAGCCCTTTCCAAAGCCAAAGGGCTGGACCCCAACGCTTTTTAGTTTCTGGTGCGGGTCTGTTGCTTTGGCGCACTTGAAATATGCCAAGTGAGAACCATTAAAGCTGTTCACTACTAACTATTAACTATTAACTGTTAACTGTCAACTAAAAAAGCCGCTTAACCCCTTTATTTTTTCCACACTTTGTGTTATAATAAATTATATATGTTTTAAAAGGAGGATACCCGCTATGAAGCTTCTCGCCATCGACGGCAACAGTATCATGAACCGTGCTTTCTACGGTATCAAAATGCTGTCAAATAAAAAGGGTATGTTCACTAACGCTCTTACAGGTTTTATGAATATATACCTGAAATCTGTATCCGAGGTCAAGCCCGACTGCGCCGCTGTCGCTTTCGATCTCAAAGCCCCGACCTTCCGCCATAAGGCTGATGCAAGCTATAAGGCTAACAGAAAAGGTATGCCCGAGGAACTTCATATGCAGATGCCCGTGATAAAGGATATCCTCCGTGCTATGGGCATTGCTGTGCTTGAATGCGAAGGCTTCGAGGCTGATGATATCCTCGGCACTCTCGCACGGATATCCGAGGAAAACGGCAGCAGCTGCTTCATCTCCACGGGCGACAGGGACAGTTTACAGCTTATTTCCGATAATGTCACCGTCCGTCTTGCAACGACCAAGGAAACTATTATTTATGATAAGGAGCGCTTCACTGCGGATTACGGCTTCCCGCCGATAAATCTCATCGATCTGAAGGCGCTTATGGGCGACAGCTCGGACAACATAAGCGGTGTTCCCGGGATCGGCGAAAAGACCGCTTCCGCACTTATCGGGAAATATCTCACGATCGAAAATATCTACGCAGATCTCGATGCTGTCGAATGTACGAAATCCGTCCGCACCAAGCTTGAAAACGGCAGATCGGCGGCGGAAAACTCGAAATTCCTTGCGACAATCGTGAAAAATGCGCCTATCTCCGAGAATTTGTCGGATTATAAGATAGGCAGCGGCGATCCCGAAAAGCTTGCGCAGATCCTGACCGACATGGAGATGTTTAAGCTCCTCGAAAAGCTGTCGCTGAAGCCGTCAGCCGTTCCTGCGAAAAAGGCGGAAAATACGGAAGAAAAGCTCATTTCCTATAAGCCTGCCGATAAATTTGATTTCAGCGGTGGATTCGACTTTGTTTTTGATGCCGAAAATATCCGTCTGACGGCGGTTTCGGGTGATAAGATATTTGTGACGGACGACAAGCCGCAGATACTTGATATTCTCTCGTCGGATATCCCGAAAGGCACGTTCAGGGCGAAGTCTGCGTACAAATTCTGTCTTGAAAACGGCAGGGAGATGAAAAACATCGTCAGGGACGGCGATATCATGGGATATCTGCTGAATGCGTCCTCGGCGGAATATACCGTGGAAAAGCTCTGTGCGGAGCATGGTGCGCATTTCTATTCCGAGGCGGGCGATAATGCCGAGGCTGCGTCCCTGCCCGAGCTGAACCGCCGTCTTTATGCGGAGATAGCTTCCGAGGGAATGGAGAAGCTTCTGCTGGAGATCGAACAGCCGCTGACAGAGGTGCTTGCGTCCATGGAATTTTACGGCGTTAAGGTCGATACGGACGGCATAAGGTCGTTCGGCGAAAAGCTGACTGCCGATATTGCGGGCATTGCCGACAGCATTTACTTCATGGCGGGAAAGAAGTTCAACATTTCGTCCCCGAAACAGCTTGGAACCGTGCTTTTTGAGGATCTCGGACTTCCTCACGGAAAAAAGACGAAAACAGGCTATTCTACGAATGCAGATGTCCTTGAAGAGCTTGCGGATAAGCATGAGATAGTCAGCCGTGTGCTTGAATACAGGCAGCTCACAAAGCTGAATTCCACGTATGTTGACGGGCTTCTGAATGCCGCTGACAATACGGGCAGGGTACATTCCGTGTTCAGGCAGACGGAGACGAGGACGGGCAGGATATCCTCGACTGAGCCGAATGTGCAGAATATCCCCGTAAGGACTGAGCTTGGACGGAACATGAGAAGGTTCTTCATCGCCGAGGACGGAATGACGCTTCTCGATGCGGATTACAGCCAGATCGAGCTTCGCATACTTGCATCTGTCTGCGGGGATAAAAATATGCAGGAGGCATTTTTAAGCGGCAAGGATATCCACACATCAACGGCGGCATCGGTTTTCGGTCTGCCCGAGGATATGATATCGCCTGAGATGCGCCGCACGGCAAAGGCTGTAAACTTCGGAATAATCTACGGAATAGGCGCATTTTCGCTCGGAAAGGATATCGGCGTATCCACGAAAGAGGCGGAGCGCTATATAAAGAATTATCTCGACAATTTCCCCGGAGTGTCGAAATATATGAATGACACGGTCGAATTCGCAAAGGCGAACGGCTATGTAAAGACGGAGTTCGGCAGGCGGCGGTATATCCCCGAATTATCGGCGGCGAACAAGAATGTGCAGGCTTTCGGCAGGCGTGCGGCAATGAATGCGCCAATTCAGGGAACGGCTGCGGACGTTATCAAGATAGCTATGGTCAAGGTCTACAAACGCCTGAAAAAGGAGCTTCCCGATGCAAGACTCATTCTTCAGGTGCATGACGAGCTTATCATTGAGGCATATGAAAAGGACGCAAAGGCGGCTGCGCATATCCTTCAGGAGGAGATGGAAAATGCCGTGAGCTTTGCAGTTCCGATGTCCGCAGATGTCAATGAGGGAAGAAGCTGGTATGATGCAAAGGGCTGATTTTCACCTCGTTTCGGCGGACGAAGCGGAGCTTATCTCCCGGATAGCCGAGCTTGACAAGCGTTCGGTCGGTGCTGATGCATGGAGCGCACGGTCGCTTGCGGAGGAGTGCCGCCGTGACGGGGGATATGTTCTCGCCTGCACCGATGAAAACGGCGCACTTGCGGGATTTGCCGTGTTCTCGTCCGTGCTTGACGAGGGCTGCCTTAACAGCATTGCCGTTTCCGAGGCTTATAGGCGGCAGGGCATAGGCAGGCTTATCATCGGAAAAATGACGGAGATATTTGCCGAAAGCGGCATTAAGACAATAAGCCTTGAAGTCCGTGAATCGAACACGGCGGCGGTCACGCTGTACGAACGCTGCGGATTTCAGAAGGCGGGAATAAGGTGGGATTTTTACCGTGAACCCAAGGAAAACGCAATAATTTATCTGAAAGGGCTGTCGTAAATGAAGAAAATAAGTGCGGTCTTTGCCGCTTTGCTTCTGTCCTCGGCTATGGTCGTCAGCGCATCTGCCGACAAGTACATGGACGTGAACAACACAAATGTTGAGATATTTCTTAATCCCGACGGAAGTGCGGATATCACCGAAACATGGGACTGCTATTACGGCGGCGGTGAGGCGATAACACGATATTCACGAAGCTATATCGACAATGACGAATACACGCTGACAAACTTTTCGGTATCGTTTGACGGCATTCCGATGACGATGCTTGACGCTAAGGACGATGACCGTCCCATAGGCTGCGCTGCCGTTTACAGGGACGGAAACGAAGTCACGGTCGATATCTATCAGGACAGCACCAACGAGAGCCATGTTGCCGAGATATCCTATACGGTCGAAAATGCGGTAATAATCGGCACTGACGCTGCGGAATTCCGCTGGAATGTCACATCTGAAAATGAAGCGTCAATGGTAGAGCATCTCGAGGGATTTGTTGAGCTGCCCGAAGCCATTGACGAGGAAGAATACAAGATATGGGCGCACGGCCCGTCAAACGGCGAATTCGTCAAGGAAAGCGGCAGCAGGGCGGTATTCACCTGCGACGATATCCCGACATACAAGGCGGTCGCTGTAAGGCTGCTCATGCCGAAGGAGATATTCCCCGATGCCGTGAGATTTGACGATTCGGTATCTATCCAAAGCGTTCTCGACGATGAATCGGCTGTCGTAGAATACGAAAATGAGATGAAGTCCTTCGACAGCGCAGGCATGGTCATGGCAAAGCTCGGTGCGTTCCTGACCTTTATCTGCACGCCGATAGCATTCATCATCAGAAAAGCGGTCATTAAGCCGAAGCTTATGAAGTCAAAGCGCTTTGCAGTCCCCGAAGAGCCGTTTGCGGGAAATAATGTAGAAGTTCCCGATGAACTCACAACGGCGGCATTTGCCGAGCTTTCGGGATTTTACGATAATCTCGGTGTGGATTTCAGAAATATCTTTTCATCGGCGATGCTGCGGCTCGCGTCAGTCGGTGCGATAACCGTGAAAAAGGAAAACGGCGAGTCCGTTATTGCAGTGCATGAACATACGGCTGATGTCTGCGAATATGAGCAGGTCGCACTTGACATGATAAATGCCGCTATCGCCCACGGCTGCGGAAGAACGTCCGACAGCATAACCGTCGGAATGTTCGGAAAATATCTCAGGGACAATCCCGATGATGCGTACAATATGCGCTCCAGATTCAACGACCTGATAAGGACCTCCTTTGACGGATATCACCTGACGGGCGAACAGATAAAATTCCCGCCGTTTACGCTCCCGAAATTTGCAAAGTACATAATACTCGCAGCTGCCGCAGGCATAACTATCGCCCTTGCGCACGGGGATTTCGATTACTTTATTTTCCCGCTGATAGGTGAGGTGCTTATTTACATCGGCATATGCGGCATAATAAAAAGCGTGAAAATGGACGTAACTCTGCTGAATGAGCAGGGCGAAAGGCTGTACGCAAAGTGCATGAAATTCAAGAAATTCATAACGGGCTGCACATCGTCGAACGATATCCCGATCGAGAATTTCGGCGTGTGGACGGAGTACCTCATTTACGCCGCAGCGATAGGTCAGGCGAAAAGGATATCAAAGCTGCTGAAGAATATCGACCCGAAGCAGATACCCGATTACTACAGCGACACGGATTATTACGATATGTGGCTGAACGGCTATATGTACAGTATGTTTGATGCGATGTCGGGCAGCGTGAACTACGTTTCCGACCCGTCCATCTCAAGCTATGACGGCGGCGACGGCGGCGGATTTTCGGACGGCGGCAGCTTCGACAGCGGCAGCTCGGGCAGCAGCTTCGATTAATGGTGATGAAATGATTATCTATGCTGCAAGACACGGCGAAACGCCGTTCAACAAAGAGGATCTGATATGCGGTGCGACCGATCTCATGCTGACCGAAAGGGGGCATGAACAGGCTGAAAGGCTCGCAGACGAAGCCGAAAAGCTCCCCGCTCTTTCCGCAATAATAGTCTCGCCGATGATAAGGGCGCAGCAGACGGCAAAGCACGTTTCCGACCGACTTCATATCCCGACAGTGACCGATGAACGTCTCAGAGAGTGGGATTACGGCAGCTACGAGGGAAAGCACCGCTCTGCCGGGGGATTTCTTCAGGCGAAGCTGGATTTCGGAAAGCGGATGCCCGACGGCGGCGAGTCGCTCTTTCAGCTTTCCCACCGTGTATACAGCGCACTTGATGATATTATCCTGAGATATAATGATAAAAATGTCCTGATAGTATGCCACGGCGGCGTTTGCAGAGTGATAGAAAGCTACTTCAACGACATGACAGCCGATGATTTCGCACATTTCTTCATGGGCAACTGTGAGATAAGAAAATATACTGTAAAATAAAAGAACGGGAGCTATCCATTATCGGACAGCTCCCGTATTTTTATTCGGTTTTATATCATGATTTGTCGGTCTTGTCGCAGTAAGCGATTCCGAGTCCGACTGTGGACATATAGCATCTGCCGTAAACATTCATGTCGCCGACTACGAACTTTCCGTTGCCGGGGCCGCCGAAGTAGTGGAGGTCGTCGTTTACTCTTGTCCATGTCTTGCCCTCGTCCTCGGACATCCAGAGGTTTCTTGCCTTTGTGTCCTCAGTTTCGGGTGTGCCCCACATATAGATAACGTAAGGATCGTTCTCAGTCTTGCCGATTCCAACGCCTACTGCATCGCAGAACTTGACGGAATCAATTCTTGTGAATGTTTCGCCGTGGTCGGTCGATACGCTAAGACCGTTGATAGGAACGTAAACCATGCCTTCCTTGTCAGCGCAGACAGCAAATCTGTCGTATGCGCTCATGGAGTTGAGTGTCTGACTGAAAGTCTTTCCGCCGTCGGAGCTTACATAGAACGAGCCGCCCAGTGAAGCATAAACATAATCGGGATTTACGGGATCTCCCCTGACGGACATTCCGCCCGAGATGCCCTCGCAGGCTGTCCATGTTTCACCTCTGTCGGTCGTGTAATATGTGTTGTATACGTTGGACGGGCTGTAAATGATAGTGCCGCCGTCAGCTGTCAGGCAGACCTTGCCCTCGTAGGGAACCTTTCCGCCGACAGTTTCGGGGACGTTCTGTATCAGCGTCCAGCTGTCGCCGCCGTTTTCGCTGTAAAGCACCTTCATTTCATTTTCCTTGCCGCCGCACTTTACCCATACATCATGGTTAGAGCCTGCAACGTCAATGCCTGTTGTTGTGCCGATAGCATAGGTGTGGAGTCTGCCCTGCTCACGGACATCGGAGTGATCGAATCCGTCATAGTCGCCGATAGCCGAAACGAGGTTGCCGCCCTTTACGCTTACGATATCAAGAGGAACAGTTTCCTCAATGCCGTATGCGTTGAAATAGAACTCGGGAGCGTCGTCCCAGATGTTGTCACATGCGAAAACGCCGTTGCCCGATGTGACCATAAGTCTGTCAGGATTGTTCGGGTCTATCATAAGGTCGCCGCACCAGTGGATAGCATAGCCCTCGATCCACTTGCAGCCGTTTGCGTTCATCTTCATTGTGCCCTTTTCAAGAAGGCTGGTCCATGTCTTGCCGCCGTCGGAGGTGAAATAGAAATCATCGCCGTAAGCACCGTTCGGCTGCTGTTCCCATCTGTTGATAGTGCAGGCAACCATCTTGTCGGGATCATCAGGGTGAACGGCAACATCAGCGATAGGATTGTCCTTAGGCGTGATGTCATCGGTATTGCCCGAAGCGGGATCATATCTGTAAAGTCCGCCGAAGCCGGGGTTCCAGGGACCTTCAGCATTTGCAGCCGAGATAAGCAGACAGCCGTTCCGGTTCATCTGCATTCTCTGGGGCATAAATCTTTCATCCATAGTAACGGGGAGAACAGACCATGTTGCGCCGCCGTCCTTGGAAACGAAAATGTTGTCGCCCTTGTCGGAAATGCCCGCATAAACGGTGTCGGGAGTCTTGTTGTCGTAAACTATCGAGATAACGCCGACAGCATTTCCCGTGCCCTTTGACGGGAAGTCAACAGCAGCCCATGTCTCGCCGCCGTCAGTCGAACGAATGATGCCGCCCGTTCTTCCGCCGACTAAGATGTTCTGACCGTTGTTCGGGTCGACAGCGATACGCTCGCCGTTCTGTCTGCCCATGCCGTTGCCGCTTGCGGTTATCATGCTTGTGACTTCGACCTGCTTAAAGGTATCGCCGCAGTCGTGGGAGATAAGAATAGCTGTCTTGCCGCTGCTGAAATATGAACAGCCTGCAAGCATATAAACATTGTTTGAGTTGCTGGGATCGACAGCAAGACCGTCAATAGACAGCAAACCTCTGTCGTCCTCAGTGATGCCGTAGGAGAGGGAGATCCATCTCTTGTTTGATTCATCCCAGCGGTAAGCACCGCCGACATCAGTACGTGCGAAGAAAAGATCCTTCTGAGCGGGAACGGAGATCAGTCCCGTAACAAATCCGCCGCCGCCCATGTTGACCTGACCGTAAGTCCAGTCGGGGTTTATGTAGCCGACATCGACCGATTCAGCAGCGGGAGCAGCAGTAGTTTCCGCAGAATTATCGGCATTATCGCCGCTGTCTGAGGATTTGCAGCCTGTCAGCGAGAAAACGCTCATCATGACAGCAACAGCAAAAGCCGCAGTTTTTTTCATTTTTATGCTCATATGTACGCTCCTTTTAAGTATAGTAAACGTTTCCATCTACTATTATAAACGAATGCTCCTGAAAAGTCAACATAAATTTATTAGCATAAAGATGTTTTTTTGATAATTTCACTTTTGTGAGATGCGCTGCTTTGAGGTGCTAATTTTGCTTTTTATGTTCAGGTGAACAGCACCAACAGACCCGCACCCAAACTAAAAAGCGTTGGGGTCCAGCCCTTGGGCAGCCCTCTTGGGGCTTGGGCAATGGCTGGTCGCCCTCGCAAGGG
>USNJ01000091.1 GCA_900556055.1 uncultured Ruminococcus sp. | reverse complement strand
TGCTTTCCATCACGGGAGCGAGCTTTTCGATGATCTCCGCAAACGGTGCTGTTACGTACTTTTTATAATCGTCCTTGTGTTCCTCGAACCAAGCCTTGCTGTCATGCAGGCGGTTTTCTGCGAGGAAATCTATCGTTTTGACTGAAAACGGCATATTATCATTCCTTTCGGTATTATTATATCATTTTTTCTTTCTTTCGGCAATATATGATACAAGGAAAAAAATCATGAAATCTATTGATAAAACGGGAGATTTGTGCTAAAATATAGGCAGATGGGAAGGAGTGAATGCCGATGGATATAAGATCATACGAAGCTGAAATGCTTGAATCAGCCGAAGAAAGAGGTCTGAAAGCAAGTCTTGATCGATGCTGCAAAAGGATCATATCGTCCAAGCAGATAGTTTCAAGGATAATGCAGGCAGTCATTCCTGAGTACATGGACAGCACGATAGACGAGATAATCCCGCTGATAGGAAAAGTTTCAATAGGAGATACGCCCGTTGACAGGGATACGGTCCCGCCTGTTATAGTAGGTGAAGGCGTTGAAGATGCCAGCATAAGCGAAGGTTCACGTCTTTATGATATCAAGTTTACTGCGAGAACGCCGCAGGATGAAACTATAGCACTTATAATCAACCTTGAGATCCAGAACAATTTCAATGCAGGATATCCGCTGATAAAGCGTGCGGAATATTATGTGTCAAGAATGATCTCATCGCAGTACGGTACTGTGTTCACGAAGTCGGATTACGGGAAGATACAGAAGGTATATTCGGTCTGGATATGCACATCTCCCGATAAAAGGCATGAAAATACGATCTCGCTGTATAAGATGAAGCGTGAGGATCTCGTTGGAAAGCTTGAAGATACAGAGCGGGATATACGTGACTATGATCTTATGAATATAGTTATGATATGTCTCGGCGGCTCGGATACAAAAGAGTGCAGGGGAATAATACGTATGCTGTATACTCTGCTTGTCGCAGATATTCCCGCAAAGGATAAAAAGAAGATAATACACAGCGAGTATTCTGTTCCTATGGAGCAGAAGCTTGATAAGGAGGTCGAGTCTATGTGTAATGTTAGTTCGCTTTATTGGGACAGAGGCATGAAAGAGGGCATGGAGAAAGGCATTGCGCAGGGCATGGAAAAGGGCGCATACAAAGAAAAGCTTTCCGTAATATTCTCCCTCAGAAAGCAGGGCATATCAACAGAAATAATTGCAAAAGCAGTTCAGCTTTCGGTCGGTGAAGTCGAAAGGATAATCAGCGAAAACGCATAAAAAACTGCGGCAGAAACATTTTACCGTTTCTGCCGCAGTTTTTTATTGTCTGTCACTCAGCCGCAGGTGTTTTCTTTTTTGTCTTTGCGCCCATCTGATAGGACATTGTGAAGATCTTATCTGTCGTGAACAGTCTTACTGCGAGGAACATGCACACTGCAAAGAATACAAGCTGATATGCAAATCCGCCCCAGAAAAGTCCGTAATTGCCGAACATAAGATTGCTCAGTGCCGTATAGGAATGTGTGAAGGGGATAAGGTACATTATGACCTTAACGCCTGCTGACATTGAGCTGAGGTCTGCCATCATCGTTACGATGAAGGGAACGAGTGTCACGATCATGATGGGCATTGTAAGTGTCTGAACGGATTTGATGTCAGTTGCCATTGCGCCGAGGATAAGGGAGATAGCAAGTGCGATCATTACCGAAAGGAATATCTGTATGCCGAAGAGAATGTAGCTGCCTGCCGATACGTTCATGCCAAGCTCGCTCATAGCTGCCAGTGCGCTTGTGATCTCTGTGCTGCTTGTGGATACCTGATCGCCTGCGGCATTCATTGATGTTACGATCTCGTCTGCTGCCGAACCCATCATTCCGCCGACATAAAGCACCATGCCTATCATCATGACTGCGGCGTTCAGGAGTGCGGAGATAACTGCTGCTGTCATTTTTGCGCCGAGTATCGAAAGTCTGGAAACAGGGGTCGAAAGGAGAGTTTCAAGCGTTTTGTCGATCTTTTCCGTCGATATAGCTGTCATTATCATCTGTGATGCCATCATTACCATGAAAAACAGTGCGACAGGAACTATCATTGACTGCATCATGAGAACTGCGCTGAGGCTGTCGCTCGGAACTTCTGCCGATTTTCCGTTAAGTACAGAGATCTCTGTCATTTTGACAGGCGCTTTTATCCTTGCGATCTCATCGTCTGTGATGCCGTATGTTCTGAGGAGGATCTCATCTTCCGCAGCATCTTCGATGTCCGAAATAACGCCCGATGCTGTCATGCTCTTCATAGAGGAGATCATTCCGCCTGTGCCTACCGAGCTTACTACCTTGAGTGGAGCGGGTTCCTTGCTGACAAGTACGCTCTCCGTGAAGCCCTCGGGGATTATGACTGCGCTGCTGATGTCAAGTCTTTGAAGCTCTGCCGCATAGTCATCGCTTGCAAATTCGACTTCCTTTACGTCAATGCCGCTATCTTTGAGCTTTGCGATTATGTCCGCTGTGAAATCTGTTTTGTCCTGAACGCATATGGTCGCGCTTGATGTATCTTCAATAGTGTCATTCACATTTCCGAGCATCTGACCGAGAAAAGCAAACAGCAGGAGCATGAAAACCATGCTGATTATAGCCTGCTTTGTCAGCAGTTCACGAAGCTCTTTTTTCAGAAGATTACCGAACTTCATTTTCAATTACCACCCTTTCAAAGACTTCCTCGAGATTTGCAGCATTGTATCTCTGCTTCAGCTCGTCAATTGCTCCCGTCACCATCAGCTTTCCCTTTGTGATGATGCCCACTCTGTCCGAAACATATTCTATCTCGAGCATATTGTGAGATGAAAGCAGGAAGGACATTCCCGTTTCCTTTGAAAGCTTCTTTATCATCTTTCTTATTTCAAGCGCATTGATAACGTCAAGTCCCGATGTTGCTTCGTCCATGATAGCGAGCTTAGGCTGTGTCATTACCGCTCTTGAAAGGAGGAGCTTTCTTATCATGCCTCGTGAATAGCTGCCTATCTTTTCATCGAGCCTTGTTCCGAGTCCGCAGATGTTTATCGCTGTCTGAACATACTGCTCTGCGATGTGCCTGTCATCTGTGAAAAGACCTGCCATGAAGTCGAGGTACTGCTTGCCTGTCATGGTCTTGTATGCGCCTGCCTCGTCGGGGAGATAGGTTATGCATTCACGGACCTTTCCGGGTTCCTTCACGATGCTGTGACCGTCCACGAAAGCATCTCCGCCTGTCGGGGTGATAAGTGTTGATATCATTCTGATAGTTGTCGTTTTGCCTGCGCCGTTGGGTCCGATAAGAGCGAATATCTCGCCTTCGCCGACCTCAAAGCTTACATTGTCCGCAGACATAACGCCTTTTTTATAGGATTTGGATAGACCCTTTACTTCTAAGATGTTACCCATAGCTATTGACCATTCCTTCCCTGAGTCTGTTTGTTTTTTTATCTCTGTATATAGGATAGCACATATATACGCCCGTGTCAATGGAATTTACATATCTTTAGCTTTTCTTTATGTTTATAAAGCATAACTTAATATATATATCAAAATTCAAAAGATAATCCCGCTGATATTTATGAATATGTAAATTGGATTTACTATTGTAAACAAAAAAGAGAGCCGTTTTTACAGCTCTCATAGGGAATGACGATGCATTCTCCTTATTATCAAGGGGTGCGACTAAGCCGATAAGCCGGGTTCTGTCGTGTGCGATAATCTATCCAGACTCCTCGTTGCCGCAGGAGTTCAAGCCGTCATTACAGCACGCCTGCCGAGCAGACATTGACGTACTGTACCAATAGACGTTGCATCGGACAGGGTTTACATGGCCGCACAGTCGCCTGTACGCCGGTGAGCTCTTACCTCGCCTTTCCACCATCACCGTCAAAAGACGGCAGTCTGTTTCTGCTGCACTAGCCCTAAGGTCGCCCTCGGCTGCCGTTAGCAGCTGCCCCGCTCTGTGATGCCCGGACTTTCCTCGTGACCATAAAGCGTTCACGCTATCGCATAGCTTACTCGCAGGATAAATTATAACCGATTTCCGCTGTTTTGTCAAGCATTTCGTTTGCGTTTATCCGCTTATCTTCTCCGCAAACCGCTCATATTCCTCCGCCGCGTCTTCCGGGAGGATAACTCTCGCTTTTCCGCCGAACGATGCTACTGCGCCGAAAAATTCCTCGGTAAGTCCGCATTTCACGGAAACAAGAGCTGTTTCCTCAGCTTCTGCGACAGTCATATCACGTCCGAAAATGCCGTACATACGGCTTAAAACCGAGCTTTCGCATTCAATCGTAACAGCGTCCGCCTTTTCCGAACGGAACTTTCTTATGCTGTCCGCAAATTCCTGTGCATTGAATTTCCGCTTTGCGCCGTCAGCATCGCCGACGGACGGTTCGGATATCCTTTCGGCATAAAACGGCAGCACATCTCCGTTATAGTCCGCTGCGATGATGAATTCTCCATTCACAGTCATGACAGCTAGCGGTGAAACGGTCATAGGCTCTCCGCCGTTTTCATATACGATGTCACGTCCCGAAATATAGGAAACATAGCAAAATGACATGGTTTTGCCGCTGTTTATTGCCGTTTCTGCGGCATTTACGGCAGCACGGGCATCAATATCCGACGCTTTTGCCCTGTCGGCGGGGAAGATGTTCCGCTTTATATTATCGGCATGATATGCGCTTGTCAGGGTCTTAAGCTTTTCGCACAGCTCTGCGGATTTTTTCGCCGGAACATATTTCGATGATAAAACCAGCTCAGACAAAAGCCTGATATCATCGGCGGAAAATGTCCTTTCTGCGAGATAATAGCCGTTTCTGCCCCTCATGCGTATGTCCATGCCCATCTCACGCAGCGTATTTATGTCGCTGTATATCGACTTGCGTTCTGCGGATATCCCGTGAGAGGAAAGCTCGGCGAGTATGTCGCTCAGAGTGACGTAATGCTCTTCATCTGTCCTGCTTTCAAAAAAGCGTTCAAGCAGCAGGAGCTTGTTCTTGCAGCCCTGTGATTTCGGCATCTTCATTGCCCCTTTCAATGTTCAGAAACTGCGGGCTTATGTTCTGTTCAAGCACCGCATATATGTAGTCATATCCGAATTTTGAGTAATTCCGCACTCCATGCGAATCAGCCAGCTCACGGGGATATTCCGAAAGCTTGTATATCCTTATATCATGGTAATTTCCGTCATAATGCGTTACGATGGGAGTCAGCAGGATATTGTCAAGGTCAAAGCTCCTGTCGTCAAGGTTTACTTTGATATCGAATGTAAGAATCCCGCCGATAAGGTTCTGACCGACATTCTGCGCCGAGATGAAGTTTCCGAGGGAATATGCGCAGACGGTTTCGCCGCCGTCCTCACGCTCGATGACCTCGATATCACGCAGAACGTGCGGATGATTTCCGATTATGATATCCGCACCCGCATCGGCAAGCTTTTTCGCCGTGATGCGCTGCTCCTCGCTTATGATATCAGAATTTTCAACGCCCCAGTGAAGTGCCACAACGCAGATATCCGATATCTCCTTGGCTGCTTTTATCTGTTCGCACATAAGGTCGGTATCTCCCGTCCTGCCGATAACGAGCGGCGAATTTTCGGGGAGGGAAAGACCGTTCAGCGACTCAGTGTAGGCAAGGAACGAGAATACAACGCCGTCCTTTTCAAGCGTGCGGATATGCGACTCGTCCTCCTTGTCACGGTATGCGCCAGCCACAACTGCCTGCGGACGTGCCGCCCAGTAGTCAAGGCACGCAGAAAGTCCGTCTGTGCCTTTGTCCAGAGTGTGATTGTTTGCTATCGTGAACACGTCAAAGCCTATGTCAAGCATATGGTCGCCAAGCTCGGGCGGGGAATTGAACATAGGATAGGTAGAAGGCTCGTAAAGTCCGTTGCAGATAAGAGTTTCCTGATTTATCACGGCAATGTCAGCCGCTGCGATATCGTCCCCGATATTCTTGTAGGCATATTCAAAATCATAGCCCGTTTTGCCGTTTGCCGCAGCCCTTGCCGCCGCCTGCTTGTAGATGCTCGAATGTATGAGATTATCGCCGACTGCGAGGAAGGATATCTCGGCATATTCGGGTTCGGGCGGAGCTGTCGTTGTCGTTTCCGTTTCGGTGACGGTCGTTTCGGCTGTTGTTTCCGTATCGGGTCCGGCTGATGTTATCTCGCCGCCTGTCGGGACATTTTCTATTTTAGTGCAGGACGCAAGCAGCATGAGAGCAGCCGCAAGCGCAGTAAGCTTTGTCTTTATCATATGCTCATTCCTTATATGCTTATTTTTTCGGCAACTGCGATGAAATCTTCCATTTTAAGCTGTTCGGGTCGGATATTTGACGGCAGACCGACGCTTTCTATCACCCGTGTTATCTCCTGCTTGTCTATGCCGAGAGCCGAGGAGAGCGAGTTCGCAAGTGTTTTTCTGCGCTGGGAGAATGCCCCTCTGACTACCCTGAAAAACCGCTTTTCATCTGTCACGCCGTCGGGAGTTTTCTCACGGATATTGAGCCTGATAACGCAGCTGTCAACGTTCGGGGGCGGCATGAAGCTTCCTCTTGAAACATTGAAAAGTATCTCAGGCTCGGAGAAATATCTCACGCAGACGGATACTGCGCCGACATCTCTTGTGCCAAGCTCGGCGCACAGGCGCACCGCCGCTTCTTTCTGCACCATGACCGTCACCGATCTTATCGGCAGGCGGCTTTCCAGCAGCATCATTATTATCGGAGATGTGATATAATACGGCAGATTTGCGCATACGGCGCAGTCAAGTCCCGCAAAATCATCTTCGATAAGCTTTCTGAGATCGACATTCATAACGTCGTCGTTGATTATTTTTATGTTTTTATGCTCGGCGAGTGTTTCGTTCAGTATCGGGATGAGGCGGCTGTCTATCTCGATAGCATCCACCTTGTCGGCACGCAGGGCAAGCTCATGCGTCAGAACGCCCACGCCCGTGCCTATCTCGATAATGCCGAAGCCCTTTTTGGCATTTCCCAGCTCGGCTATTTTCGGGCAGACTGACGGATTGACGAGAAAGTTCTGTCCCAGAGTTTTCGAGAATGAAAAGCCGTGGCGCTCGAACAGCGACTTTATTACACTTATGTTTGTTAGATTTTCCATTGTTTGATTCCTTTATATTTTCGACAATATATATAGTATACCGAAGGCTATCGGCTGATGTGCAAAGTAAATGACAAGGCTGTGCCGTCCGCAGAAGGAGAGAAACGGCAGACGCTTCATGCACCAGGCGGGCATATCGTCCCTGTGGGATATGATAAGCGGGGATATCGCAGTTCCCGAGAGGAAAAGAAATATGTACGGGATAAGCGGGAAATAATCCGCAGAGCGAAATTCCTTGTAAGTTATACCGAGAGGATAAAGAAATTTACAGCTATGCAGCGTTTCGGGGATATTCAGCGTGAGAAAAGGCAGCCTTATGCAGTCATCATACGGCATAGTGCGGAATATGAAGAAAAGTGCGAGCCATATCACCGCAAGCGGAATGCCGCCGATCTTTGACAGCAAAGGTCTGAGTGCCGCATATATCAGCATAGATGCGCCGAAAAACGTCATAACGCCGAAGCGTATGAGCAGGTCGGGGGCGAATATGTATGTGCCTAGGGTGAGCAGTTCGCCGAGGGCAAGCAGGAAAAGTCCCCGCTTTGCGACGGAGCGTGAAAATCCCGTGCATATCCCCGAAACGAAAAACAGCAGTCCGCCGACAAAAAGTATGTGAGTGAAGCGCATAAAAAGGCTGTCAAGCTCAAAAATACCGCAGTCCGCCGAGGGGAAAAACATATACTGTATATCGTAAAGAACGTGATAAAGCACGACGTAGAGAATGCCCAGACCTCTGAGGATATCAAGTATTTCGACACGCTTTTTTGCGGGCTTTTCCGCAGGCTGCGGCGGTCTTTCGGTCAGCTGCACGGCTGTCGGCATCGGCTTCATCTCCTTTTTCTATGATTTTATCATATTTCCGCCAATAAAGCAAGGGAAATTTCCTTTTAAATCGTGAAATACGGAAAATGCGTTTGCTTGACAAAATTAGAGCAGTATAGTATAATATATATCATGGAAAAATAACGTTATAAAGAGCTTTATATAGAAAAGAGGAATAATATGCTTGAGCTTAAAGGAATACGCTGGCAGCTTCCGGAGGGCGGAGAAATTTTAAAGGGCATAGATCTGACTGTCCCTGACGGAAAGCTTACAGTCGTTACGGGACCTAACGGCGGCGGAAAAACTTCGCTTGCAAAGGTCATTGCAGGTCTGTATGAGCCGAGTGGCGGAAAAATCCTGCTTGACGGTGAGG
>USNJ01000090.1 GCA_900556055.1 uncultured Ruminococcus sp. | reverse complement strand
GGTCCAGCCCTTGGGCTTTGGCAAGGGCTGGTCGCCCTCGCAAGGGCGAAACTCCGCAAGCAGCAATTAAAAATTCGCTCACATAAAGAGAAAAAAACTATCAGCCACAACACAGAACAAACAAAAGCAGATGCATAAAAACAAAGCAACAGTCCCAAAAGCCGCATGCAGAAAAAGAAACAGCAGTCCATCATAGTCTACACCGCAAAAAAAGAAGTGTAGAGCATCTATCCTGCATGCGGCGTATTGACCGATAACATCGCCGAACGGCGATAATGTATCGGTCAACCGTTTCGCAAGAAACGGCGGAAGGTCACTTGGCTGTCGGCATCCGCAGTTCAGGGGCTATTGCTTGGTCTGCGGCTTTTTAGTTTGCGTTAATGCGGTTGTTATGTGTGGCTTTAAACATACTCCTCTAGTTGACACCTCTTTATTTAGTTGGGGTTAGTTTGTGGGGAACTCTGAAAAGAGGACACCTAAGGGGGCGGGGGGAAGAACATAACCCTAAATTCAAAATCCAAAGATTTTGAATTTGCAAAGCGGGGACTTCCCCCCGCCCCCTCACGGTTTCCTCTCTTCACTCTCTTTCCCTTCACCCTCACCCCCTTTTCCCCGCTTTACATCTTGGTTTAGGGATATGATTTGCGGTTTGGAGGGGAGTTTGCTTACTTTTGTGGCTCTTAACGTTCCATTTTGTTAAGGGCGGGAGGTTTAGTTCGTTGCTGTTGTTTGCGGGGGATTGAGAGTTTGTTTGTCGCTTTTGTTTGTTGGATTTAGAGTTTCGGTTCGCCGTTTTTACGGGACAGAACAACTGACCACTGACCACTAACCACTGCCCACTGACAGCACCCTTTGCCCGCTTGGTGGGCGGCACAATCTATCGCCGTGGGGAGCTTGGCTGCGGTCATGTCTTTGGACGGGGCAGGTTGCTTGCTTTCGCATTTCGTAAAAGCGAAATTATTCGGAAATAAATTTATATGTAAACAAATTTTCCGAAAACACTTGACTTTGCGAAACATATGTGCTATTATGGATTCAAGGAATTTTCGCTAAGATTGGGAATACATGGCAAGCACCGTCAGAAATGCTGTTTCCGCTTCCTCTGAATGTACCTCGCCGACCATCAGCTTTTGCAGGTAGGACGAATCAAGATACCTGTGCGGCAGCTGCTTCTTCGTTTCTTCGATAAGCCATCGCTGCGTTCGGTTCAGGTCTACAAGCTCATGCTTTACGGTCAGACCAAATCCGTTCAAAGGCTTTTTCTCTGCTTTCATTGGATATCACTCCTTTTGTTAAATTCGGATTTACGAAAAATTCTGTTGACAATTTCGCCGTTTTGTAATATAATCAAATCATGATTGTTATTTATAAGCGATAATTACGGAATTCCGAAACCATGGCTATATTATATTTCGGATTTCCGAAAATGTCAAGAGATTTTATGCGGAAAATTTCGGAAAAACGAAACTTTGTGTAATATAACCAAAGGAGATAGTCGGGAAATGGCAGATATGTACAGCAAGATCGAGCGGCTTTGCCGTGAAAACAATGAAAATATTACGGCAATGTGTAAGGCTCTCGGAATAGCAAGAGGCTCCCTGACCGACCTCAAAACAGGCAGGTCAAAGAGCCTCTCAGCAAAGGCGCTTACCAAAATTGCGGACAGATACGGCGTTTCCGTTGACACGCTGACAGGCACGGCTGAGCTGCCCCCCTCCGCCGAATTCGCCCTGAAACGCCGCCTGAATGACGCAGCAAAGGATCTTACTGAGGACGAACTGAATGATGTCCTCAGCTATATAAAATTCAAGCAGTCACAAAGGAGCTGATCTTTATTGGAAATATCTGAGCTTTATGCTTTCGCAGAATCACGCATGATCGACATCGACAATATAAGGACAAAAAGCATAGCTTCCGTCAGCGTCAGACTGGACGGCGGAAAATGCGCGATAGGCATAGACGAAAGCAAAATGTCCGACAGCAGCGAGCTGAAATCCGTCCTCGCCCATGAGATAGGTCACTGCGAAACGGGCGCATTCTACACGGAAGCGTCATACCTGGAGCTTCGCTCACGCTGCGAATACCGTGCCGATAAATGGGCGGTAAGAGCTCTTCTCCCCAAAAGCGAGATGGAAAATGCCATGCGCTGCGGCGAAACGCAGGTCTGGCAGCTCGCCGAGCATTTCGGCGTTGACGAGGAGCTTATAATTAAAGCACTTTTCATATATTTTGATGATACATCGCACGGTGTTTCGCTTTGGTCGGCATGCTGAAAAATTACCGCCGCAACCGTGAGATCGAAAGAGCCTGCCCCGATGCTTTTGCGGGCATTATCTGCGGGCAGGGCAGAGAGCCGTATTCAAGGCTCGTCCTCGGCGATTTCAGCGGCGGATACAACACCTGCGGAGCGGTCGCTGTCTATAACCTGCTTTATCTTTGCGGGATAAAAATGCCGATATCACGGATAATTTTCATGACCGAAAAAACGGCGCTCCTGCATATCCCGTTCATGAAAAAAGGCGCACTCGGCGCTAATGCATTCGGCATAAGAAAAATTCTCGGGGAATGCGGTCTGAGATGCAGGATAACATTCGGCATGAAAAAATGCAATGACATACTGAACAAAAATATCCCCGCAGTCATGCTTTATCAGGATAAGAAAAAGCTGTTCATGCACTTCGCCGTTATCCGGAAATGCGGGGATAAATTCACCGTTTACAACAGATACAACGATTCACGCGCGCCCGCAGATGTCACGGCGGCGGATTATAAGTCGCTCGCAGACAGCTTCGGCGGCAGACCCGTACTTATCATATCACCATCTGAAAGGAAATGTTTAACTTGAAAATACTCGGAATAGAAAGCTCGTGCGACGAAACAGCCGCTTCAGTGTCGGAAAACGGCAGAACTATACTCTCAAATGTCGTTTCAACGCAGATAGAGGAACATAAAAAATACGGCGGCGTTGTCCCTGAGATCGCTTCAAGGCGGCACTGCGAAAATATCCTCGGCGTTGTCGATAAGGCGATAGCTGATGCAGGCTGCACAATGGACGATATTGATGCGGTCGCCGTGACATATGCCCCGGGGCTTATCGGCGCACTGCTTGTCGGCGTGAGCTTTGCCAAGGGACTTGCTATGAGCACGGGAAAGCCGCTTATCCCGGTTCATCATATTGCGGGACATATTGCGGCGAATTACATCGCACATCCCGAGCTTGAACCGCCGTATCTCTGCCTTGTTGCGAGCGGCGGACATTCGCTTATCGTAGAGGTCGAGGATTACACGAAATTCCGTGTGATAGGCAGGACCCATGACGATGCTGCGGGCGAGGCATTCGACAAGGCGGCGAGAGTCCTCGGACTTCCGTACCCGGGCGGCGTGCAGATAGACAGGCTTGCGGCGGCGGGCGATCCGAACGGCTGCAAGCTCCCGCACCCAAAGGTAACGGGCGGCGAATTTGACTTCTCATTCTCGGGACTCAAAACAGCGGTCATAAACACTGCCCACAATGCCGAGCAGAAGGGCATTGAGATAAACAAAGCCGATCTTGCGGCATCGTTCCAGAAAACAGTTTCCGAGATACTTGCGGACACGACAGTCAGGGCGGCAAAGTCACTGGGATATAAGACGATAGCTGCGGCAGGCGGCGTTACCGCAAATTCGGGTGTACGTGCGAAGCTTGAAGCGGAGTGCAAAAAAATTGGCGCAAAGCTGTATCTTCCGCCGCTTTCCCTCTGCGGCGACAACGGCGCAATGATCGCCTGTCAGGGTTATTACGACTATCTTGCGGGAAAGCGTGCTGACGAGTCGCTCAATGCAACAGCAACGCTCAGCCTTGATGATATCTGAGGAGATCGGCATGAGATTTGAATTTTGTCCCGACTGCGGAAGCAGGAACATTGAAAAGCCGCTCGGCGATGAAGGCATGGTAAAATGGTGCGAAAAGTGCGGAAAACCGTGGTTCGACTATTCATACACCTGCATTTTATGCGCCGCTGTGAATGAGTTCGGCGAGATAGCGCTTATCCGTCAGGGATATGTTTCCGAGGAATATTATGTCGGCGTGGCGGGACATATAAAATGCGGCGAAACGGCGGAGCAGTCGGTCATAAGAGAGGTCACGGAGGAGATAGGCATTGTCCCCGAAAGCGTCAGCTACATCGAAAGCAGCTGGTATACAAAAAAGGGAATGCTGATGCTCGGCTTCCGTGCGGACGTGAAAAAGTCGGAGCTTGTGCCGTCCTGCGAGGTGGAGAGCGCAAGGTGGTTTTTGCCCGATGATGCGCTGAAAGCACTGCGTGAGGGCAGCAATATCTACAGCCTTGTCAAAAAAATAATTGATGCGGATAAATAAAAAAAGCCTGAGAAACAAGAGCGTTTCTCAGGCTTTTAGTATTAATGTTTATATGCGGCCTTCTGCGTCATCGAGCGACTTGTAGCCGTAAAAATGCACGGTGTTCAGCATTATCTTTTCGGCGATGTTTCCGCCTTCTGCGGCTGTTCTGACGATGAAATAGCCGTAAAGCTTCAGCGTTTCGGGAGAATATGCGGCAAGCTCGCCCTTCAGATATGTTTCATAGGACGTGTTATAGATGCTGTCGTCAGCGTCGGTTATCGAGCGGGCATTTTCCGCAAGCTTCGGATATTTCGCCGCAAAATCGTTCATCATTCCGACCTGTATCCCTGCGATAGTGTCGATTATCTGCCGCTTTTCGTCATCGACGGGAGGGAGGCTGTCCCTTATCGCCGCAAATTCATCGGGAGATGTGTGCGCCATCATGTAAGCATATTTCAGCGTTATCGGGTTGCCGCCGTCCTGCTTATACTGCATAAGGTCGGACTTCCACGACTCCAGCATGGGGATATCCCAAGTGAGATACTGGCTTTTCCGCATTATCTCAAAGGTCGGGAAATCGTCCTGACAGGAAGCTCTGCCGCCGATATTTTTCACCTTATCGAAAAATTCCCATTCCAGCATGGTGATATCGTTTGCAAGTTCAGATGCTTTATCCTTCATAAGAAGCTCCTTTCCGTGTGCTTCAAGCCAGCTGTCGGGCGATGATGTCAGCGACAGCGAGCGGAGCGTTTCTGCAATATTCAGAGAGATGCTTTCGGCAATGTTTATCCTTTCGCAGATGTCATTTTCCGAGAGAAACCGTTCAAGCATTTCAGGCAGACCGGCGAGATATCCGCATTCCGAAAGCATCCGTCCCTGCCATTTCACGATAGGCGCAAACCGACGGTTTACCGCAAATGCAGCCGATATTGCATATTCCGCAAACTTCGCTGAGCATAGCTGTGCGGTGAGCAGGTCATGACGCTTTACGGCACGGGGGAGATTATACTGCCCGTTCTGTGCGGCATTTATCAGCGCATCGGCGAGCTTTTTTTGGCGGATATTTTCGGGATAATACCGCCTGAATTTCCGCAGGATATCGGCAAATACCGTGCTTTCTCCGTAAAAAAGCTTTCCGCCCGACAGCGTCGCAAGACCGTATTCATAGGCATAAAGCCACTCGCTTTCTGTTTCGGGCGGCGTTTCAAGTCCCGTCAGACGGCGGAAAAAATCCTCATATATGATAACGCCCCTGCGCTGACCGTCAAGCGTTTTCGGTGCTTTCGGGACTCCGCCGCAGTAGGCGGGCAGGGCATCATAGGCGGCTTCAAGTTCTGCGCCTATCTCGCTGTATGTCTTTCGGGATATGAATATTGCAAAGCCTGCACCGAAATCATGGTCGCGGGAATAAATGTCATCATAGCCGAGAACGTCCGAGCCTTCACCCAGCAGACCTGCTGCGATGTCGGACTCATATCCGCTGAATTTTTCAAGCATCTCACGTCCGTACTCGTTAAAATATCTCTCGGAAATTGCAAGTCCGCTGATATCGGCTTGCATTTTATGCATAAGATCGGCATATCTTTCAAGCAGACGGACATATCCCGAGGAAAATCCCGTGTTCATGTGAAGCTCGGTCAGAGCGGCTTCGTAATATTTCCGTGCAGCCGCGTTATCTCCCTTAACGGCGCAGACATCGGCTTTTGCGGCGAGAGCGGCGGAGAAGTGAAAGTCATTTTCATCGGGCGATGCTGCCTTGAAAAGTGCCAGCGAACGGTCGGCAAATTTTTCGGCTTCATCGGTCTTTCCGCAGTTAAGGAGCGATGCGGAGAGGTTCGCACAGGCGGCAGCGGCTTCAATATCTGCGTGATTTTCCTCGGCTATCGAAAGCGCTTTTTTCAGGGCATTGCAGGAGCTTTCAAAATCGCCCGTTTCCTGAAAAAGCAGGCTGAGATTGTTGTAATATCCCGAAATGCGCATATCATCGGGCGGGAGATTTTCGCTGTATATACGAAAGCATTCGTCAAAGCATTCGGCGGAACGCTTGTGGTCGCCGACCGCACGGAACGCATTTGCGGCGTTGAGAAGTGCCGTCGCATGGGGAACAGTCCCCGAGATACCGAAGCTTTCGCAGAGCTTCAGAAGAGAGTCGGCATAGGCGGCGCACTTTTGAAATTCGCCGCTGTCACGGTAAAATCCGACAAGCTCGCTCACCAGCGAAAGTACGGCGGCACTGTCGTTTTCAGCCATCGCAGCCCTGATATTATCGGTCAGAAATCCCTCTATTTTGTCGGTCATATGGTGTGAAAAAAGGCTGTCAAGGTCGGTCAGCACGGCATTCAGATCCATAAAAAATCCCCCTTTATTTTTATTATACATCACATAAGTTTTGCTGTCAATCTGCCATCTGCCTATTGAAATTTCCGAAAAACTGGTGTATAATACTAAAAGCCCATAATTCTAATGCTTTTTATTATAATATCACTTGATGAAGATCCGGCAGGAAAGGAAGTATAAAATGAAAAAGACGGCGATCATACTGTCATTATGCATGCTTCTGACGGCATGCAGTGCGATAGATAATGTCCCCACGGGCGGTGATATCGAAGATGCTGCATCGGCGGATACATCGGCTGTTTCCGAGGCATCGGACACGGTAACGGAAACCACGGACAGCGATATATCCGAAAATATTACCGAGAGCGATTTCGAGGATATACCCGAAACGGATATCCCCGAAACTCAGGAAGGCGTTGTATCCGAAGAAAGCGGAACATCTCCCGAAACGGCGGAAACAACAGCCGAAACCACAGCCGAAACAGCTGCGGAAAATATCCTTCCCGACGGGATAACGCTCAGCACATACGATATCACGGTTACGGTCGGCAGTTCGCAGATGCCGATAGTTACTATGTCCCCCGAAAACTGCACGGATAAGTCGGAGATATGGACATCGGATAACGAGGATATCGCATCGGTCGATAATATGGGACGCATTACGGGAAAATCGGCGGGCGAATGTACCGTGACCGTCAGAGCGGCGGCGAATGAGGACGTGTCTGCGCAGGTGAAGGTCACAGTCACGGAAACTCAGGCGGGGCTGACCTACATAGACGGCATACTTATCGTGAACAAGACCTATGAGCTGCCTGCGGACTATAATCCGGGAGTGCAGCCCGAAGCGCAGGCGGCATTTGACAGAATGCAGAAGGCGGCATGGGCTGAAGGGCTTAACATCTGGATAGCATCGGGATTTCGTTCATATGAATATCAGAGCGGACTTTATGACCGTTATGTGAACCGCAGCGGAAAGGCTGAGGCGGACAGATATTCCGCACGTCCGGGACATTCGGAGCATCAGACGGGGCTTGCGTTTGACCTCAACAGCATCGAGAACAGCTTTGCGGATACAGCCGAGGGAAAATGGGTAGCGGAGCATTGCCATGAGTATGGGTTCATAATAAGGTATCCTAAGGGTTCGGAGAGTATAACGGGTTACATATATGAACCGTGGCACATAAGATATCTGGGCGAGGAGAAAGCGGAGAGCGTGTACAACAGCGGATTGACGCTTGAAGAATATCTGGGGATAACATCGAAGTATGCCGAGTGACCGTGCATTTTGATTGATAGGAGAACTGCAAAGCGGTTCTCCTTTCTTTTTGTTTTCAAGCGCACAGTACCCACAGACCCGCACCCAAAAGAAAAAGTTCGCCAGCCTTTCTAAGGCTGCGGGATTCCAAAGGGCAGAGTCCTTTGGTCGCTCCCGCAGGAGCGAAATTCCGCAAGCAGCAGTCAAAAATTCGCTCACATAAAAAGAAACAAAATCGTCAGTCCAAACACAGAACGCTCAAAGCCACAAATCCAAAAGCCGCATGCAGAAAAAGGAACAGCAGACCCGCTATCCCACACATCAAACCAAAGGAACAAAGAGCATCAATCCTGCATGCGGCATTGACCGAAAACAGCCGACCGCCTGCGGGCGGCTATGCATCGGTCAACCGTTTCGCAAG
>USNJ01000089.1 GCA_900556055.1 uncultured Ruminococcus sp. | reverse complement strand
TGTTGCGGCGCATCTGCTCAACATTCAGGCGTATCGCATCAGCCTGAACAAGCTGAGAAAGATACACAAGATGCTCGAATTTATACGGATAATTCATCATCTGAGCGAGATAATACAGCAGTTTTTCCGTGCCTGCCTCGCATTTCTGATGCATCTCCATAACGGGGGACATAAGGTCAAAGTCCTTTTCAGACGCAAATGTGCGGATAGTTTTCATTGACGGCAGAGATTCAAAGCCGTATTCCGAGCAGAATCTGAAAAGATACTTTTTATATTCCGTGAACGGCTTCAGGCTGTGCCAGACCTCCCAGTAATGGATATCGCCCTTGTTTTTCGCACCGGAATCCCTGAATCCGCCGCCCGATGACGGAGATGACGGCCAGTAGAATGTCGATGGATCGTATTCATTAAGCACCTGCGGGATAAGCAGTTCAAACTGGAGCAGATATTCACGCTTCAGCTGCTCATCTTCGGGCAGTCCCCAATACTGCCAAGCGGACTCGATCTCGTTGTTACCGCACCACATCGCCAGTGACGCATGATTTCTCAGCCGCTTGATATTGTCGATAGCTTCCTGCTTGATATTATCGTAAAATTCCTTGGACAGGTGATATACCGAGCATGCGAACATGAAATCCTGCCATACGAGCAGACCCAGCCTGTCGCAGCAGTCGTAGAAGCTGTCATCGGGATAAAATCCGCCGCCCCATACGCGAATGCAGTTATAGTTTGCGGCAGCGCACTGATTTAACAGGTCTTCCGTTCTTTCGGGGTTCATGCGGCTTATTATCTGATCTTCGGGGATATAGTTTGCGCCCATTGCAAAGATCTTTTCGCCGTTTACGACAAAGCAGAAGGTTTCTCCGTCAGTTCCGTCGTTGTCACGGTCGCGGCATACAGTTATTGTTCTCAGACCAATCTTGCAGCTTTTTTCGGATATAACATTGCAGTTTTCGCTGCATACGGTGACAGAAAGGTCATAAAGATACGGTTCGCCGCTGCCTCTCGGGTTCCAGAGCATCGGGTCTTTGACTTCGGCAACAATAACATTTTTTCCGTTTTTGCATTCAGCGGAGGAAAAATCGATCACTGTTCCGTCAGGTGCGGTCAGCTTTGCAGTCAGAGTAAGCGGGATATCCGCAAAAGTGAGTATATCCGCAGTGATATCGCAGCTAACGGATCTTCTGTTATGACGCTGGCGGAATGCAAAGCTGTCTATATATGCCGTTTTCATGCCGACAAGCTCAACTGAACGCCATATGCCCATATCAGGCAGCTTCGGACCCCAGTCCCAACCGAACATATAATGAGCCTTACGCAGATGGGGATATCCCGTCATAGTGGACGCAACGCCCCAGAGGTGCTTCTCAGCGTCCGCATTTTCGATATATTCGATAGGCGAAGCGATCTCAATGCGGATACAGTTCGTGCCGCTTTCGGAGATGTACGGAGATACATCATATTCATATGTTCTGTGCATATTGTCGGTCTTGCCGAGCAGAATGCTGTTGAAATATACTGCGGAAACGGTGTCAATGCCGTTAAATCTGAGCATAATCCTGTCAGAGCCGAGAATATCGCTGTCAGCTGTGAAATATTTCTCGAAAACGCAGCTTCTGCGGGAAAGCTCTCTTGCTTCGTCCTCATTCATGCCGACATACGGGTCGGGAATAAGCTTTTTATCAAGCAGGACGGAGTACATCGAGCAGGGGACATCTGCGGTAAATACGTCGGAAAATCCGCCGACACTTATCTTCCAATCCTTGTTAAGGTTCTGTATCATGTGGTGCTTTCGCTCCTTTCGGTATCGCTGCTGTTTACGGGGATCTGCTTTTCAGCAGGTATCCACTTGCGCATAACAGTGTCGAAAAGTGCCATATCTATGGGCTTTGAGATATAATCGTTCATGCCTGCCGCCTTCATTTCGTCGCCTATGTTCTTTTCCGATGCCGCAGTAAGTGCGATTATCGGGACCTGCTTTGCATAGCTGTTTCGCGAGCTTCTTATAAGTCTTACGACATCTGTTCCGTTCATATGCGGCATGAGCTGGTCCATGAAAATAACGTCAAACTGCTGTCCTGCATGTATAAGACGGAGTGCCTTTTCGCCGCTGTCAACGGATACCGAGCGCACGCCGTAGCATTTCAGCACGGCTTCAACGACCTTTCTGTTTGATGCTGTGTCATCAACGATAAGTGCGCGTGCAGAGGGGGCTGTGAAGGTGTTCAGTACGGGAGATCTGCGTGATGCGGAGCTTGTGCAGCCTGTCAGTATATCGTCGAATGCAAATATTGTGAGCGGCTTTCTCAGCTTTGATATGCCCTCGTATGCAATATCCGAGGATTCCTGGATTCCAAGCATCTGTATGACCCTTGTTTTAGTGAATTCAGGCGGATTTTCCACGCCCGATGAACGTGCATATTTCGTATCAAAGAATAGGTAGGTATTTTCCATATCCTCTACCAGCGAATTGCATGCTTTTATATCATCAAGCACGAAATATTCGATATTGAGAGATTCGAGCATATTGCAGAGAGCAAGTCTGCATACGAAGTTCGGTTCGATCAGGTAAACTCGGCAGTCGCCCATATTGCCGATGGATACGGCAGGGCTGTCGGAGCCTGTCTGCTGGGTGACATGTGCCGTAAATGTCGATCCTACGCCGTAAATGCTTTCTACGGTGATCTTTCCGTCCATAAGGCGGGCAAGCTGCTGTGCCATGGCAAGTCCCAGACCTGCGCCGCTTGATGTCATTCCGGGAGATGTGTTGATCTGCGAGAATTCCGTGAACAGCTTCGGCATATCCTCAGCCTTTATGCCGATACCCGTATCCTCAACAGACATGGTAAGATGTATCTTGTCTGCGGATATCGTTTCGGCACTGACGGTAAGTGTTATCATTCCGTGTTCGGTAAATTTTACGGCATTTGAAAGGAGATTGAGAGCTATCTTTTTGAGCTTCATCATATCGCCGATAAGCTTTTCGGGTATATTCGGGTCGATATTCACAACAAAGGAAACGTCCTTTTTCTTAAGCATTGCGGATGTTTCGCTTATGATATCTTCAATAAATTTACGCACCTGATATGATGCACATATGACCTCTTCGCCGCCTGCCTCGACCTTTGAAAAATCAAGTACACTGTCGATCATATTGAGCATCTGTTCGGCGGATGTCTTGATAGAAGATGTGTAGTCAGCACATTCCTCATCAAGATTATGATATGCGAGCAGGTCAGCCATACCGCATATGGTATTGAGAGGTATTCTTATTTCATAGCTCATGCCGGCAAGGAAGGTGCTTTTTGCCTTTGCCGCCTTCTCAGCTTCGTTCTTTTTCAGTTCAAGAAGACGGAGAAGATCCTCATGGCTCTGTGTTTTTTCGGCAGACCGGCGTGCTTCCTTGGTTCTGAATATTGAAATTGATACACCGATAAGGCAGATCACCAGCATGAATATATAGGAAAGAAGCGTTTCCGATGTAAAGCTGTGACCGTCTGTCAGCAGAAATGCCGCTGTATACAGGATAGGGCAGGCAGCAAGGTTGAACACGCATGTAGATACGATGCTGAAAACCGATGTGACAGCCGATGTTCCGATAAGCAGAAGCCCCGCATCACAGGGTGTGCATTTAAGTATGTATATTCCCGTCATCAGCATCAGAAGCGAGTTGGCGAGCCATGCTTTTGTTTTAAGCTGCACGGCTTCCAGCATTGTGATCACCGCCGCTGCGCCTCCGCAGACAGCACAAATTATCGTCAGTGCAGTGCCGCAGCCGCCGCTGCATGCGGCAATTGATATAAACACTGTCAGAATTATCATCATACAGCCTGTTATTTTTTCTATGCGCCTTTTGTTATTGTTCATGTTCTGCCTCCGTATGTTCGTTATGTTGAGTCCTGCAGAGTGAAACTCCGTCCGGGACGATAAAATTCAGCTTTTTATGGAGAAGTGTTGCTTTTATATCCTTGTACTCGATCGCCTCGCCGTCAATGTTGGCAATTATCGGCTTGCCGTCGGCACGCTTGATATGTATCTGTGATCCGTCTGTGATTATAGCCTTGTCGCCAATCTTTTCTGTATTTCCGTGTGCGAAATCCTTCAGTGACCTGAGTGTTGTCATGCGTGTGTTTGCCTTGAAAAGCATGATCTCAAGCCGTCCGTCATCGGGAACGGCATAAGAAAGCGGGTACATATTGCTGCCGAAGCATATTCCGTTCGCAAAATGCAGAAGGACATATTTTCCGTCATATCTCTGTCCGTCAATGTCGATAAGGTAGTCAAGGGAGGTATCCTTCAGGATAACGATAGCAGGCATCAGCGTATATGGCAGATTTTTGTTTATCATTGAGAGATCCTGAAAGAAGGAGAATGTCTTGAAGCAGCTTTCAAATCCGATGGACAGTGTGTTTACGGCACGGGCTTCACCGTTTAGCTCTATTATATCCATAGGAATAGAACTTCCGCTTATGAGCTTTTCGATATCCATGAACTTTGGATATGAATCAGCTCCGAAGCATTTTATGAAGTCATTTGTAAGCCCGAGCGGGCAGCAGGCAGCTTCGGAAAGCGTGAGATTTGTTATTCCCGAGAGCATACGCTGGAATGTACCCGATCCTCCGCATGCGTAAAATCTCAGAGGTTCGTCTGAAAATATCGTGCAGATACGCTCCGCAAGCACCTTTTCATGACCCTGATATTCAGAATCGAAAACCAGATAATCAAAGCCGGTTTTGGCTTTGATCTCTTCAAGCTTTTTGCGTATTTTGCGCGAGACCTGACCGTTCATTGCCATTGGATTGATAATAAAAATGTGCTTCACAGTGACTTGACCACCTTTTGCATACTATTATTCTAATTATAAACGAAAAGCAATCTTATTTCAATAATATTTTGTTAAGAAAAAGCCTATTAATGCTGTGCGGCTGCCGGGTGCTCAGATGCTGAAAATGCTTTGCGGCGGAAAAGATTATTCATAAAAACTTACTTGCTAATCAATGCGGATTGTTGTATAATGTAATTATATGTATATAGAGAGAAATAATGGGAAAATACATTATGGGAAGGATAATCTAAATATGGCTTTTGTTGAACTGAAAGATGTTTATAAAAGGTATAAAATGGGTGAGGTCACTATTACTGCGTCCGATGGAGTGAGCTTTTCCGTTGAAAAGGGCGAATTTGTCGTTATTGTCGGCGCAAGCGGTGCCGGAAAGACAACGATGCTAAATATGCTGGGCGGAATGGACACCTGCGATGAAGGGCAGATAATCGTTGACGGACAGGATATCGCAAAGCTGACAACCAAGGAAATGACCGCTTACAGACGCTATGATATCGGATTTGTTTTCCAGTTTTACAATCTTGTGCAGAATCTGACGGCAAAGGAGAACGTTGAGCTTGCATCGCAGATAGGAAAGAATGCGCTTGATCCGGAGGAGGTACTGAAAGCGGTAGGTCTGGGCGACAGAATGAGCAATTTCCCCGCACAGCTTTCGGGCGGTGAGCAGCAGAGAGTCGCTATCGCAAGAGCTTTGGCAAAATCTCCCAAGCTACTTCTCTGCGATGAGCCTACCGGTGCGCTTGACTATGCAACGGGTAAGGTCATTCTGAAGCTTCTGCAGGATACTTGCCGTGAAAAAGGCATGACGGTTATCGTTATCACGCATAATCAGGCGATCGCCCCCATGGCAGACCGTGTCATCAAAATGAAAAGCGCTAAGATATCGGAAATAACGGTCAATGAAAATCCTGTTCCCGTTGAGAATATTGAATGGTAAGGTGAACAGCTATGAAAAATATGTTGCTGCTCAACACTTTCAGAAGCATAAAAACGACATTCAGCAGATTTCTTGCGATAATGTCTATAATCGCCATAAGCTGTGGATTTTTTGCGGGCTTAAAGGTCTCAGGATCAGATCTGCTTATTTCCGCACAGGATTATTATGATAAGCAGGATCTTGCGGATTTCCGTCTGGTGTCAACTCTCGGATTTACCGATGACGATCTTGCGGCGGTCAGGGAAGCAGACGGTGTAAATGCCGCAGAAGCAGGATATTCCGCCGATCTTTTTATGCAGATGCCATCGGGAAAAATGCTGAATGTAAAGACTCTTTCCATCGACACGGACGCATTCAGCTCGGGTGAAATGCTCAGCCGTCCGTATATTTCCGAAGGACGTCTCCCGGAAGCGGCGGGTGAATGCCTTGCGGATAATTCCATGAGAAGCGGGTCATATCTTGATATAGGCGATAAGGTCATTTTGTCATCTCCTGAGGATTCGCCGATAGAGGATATAATTTCCACTGCCGAATATACAGTAGTCGGACTGGTCAGCTCGCCTATGTACATATCCTTTGAAAGAGGATCCACAAACATCGGAAACGGCACTGTAAATGCGTTCATCTATATCCCCGAGGAAGATTATACATATGAATATTACACTGATATCTACCTGACCGCAAAGGATACGGAAGGGCTGGATTTCTGGTCGGATAAATATGAAGCTGCGTCCGACAGCCTGAAAACCGCACTTGAGGCTCTTGCAGATGAGAGGATAGATGTCCGTGTAAGCGATATCTATGCAGAAGCACAGCCTGATATCGACGATGCACAGCAGAAAATAAACGACGCAAAACAGGAATACAACGACAATCTCAAAAAGCTCGATGAAACGAAATCTCCGTTTGAAGCCCTGAAATCGGCAGCTGACGGAGTTGATAAGATACTTGACGATTTTTCGGATACTTATATCCCGACAGCTGTAAGGAATGTCGATCCCGTGCTGCCTGCGGAGCTTGAAGAAAGCATGAGGGGCATTGAGACTGCATTCACGAAATTCGGCATTGATATGCCTATCTACAATATGCTGCTTTCATATGTAACGCAGGATCCGTCGGACAGCGTTCACAAGGAAGCATCAAGAAAGACGATAGAAACGTATCTTTCGTCGGTAAGGGATCAGATCGCCGAGGCGGATTCAGAGATAACCGACGGCTACAAGAAGCTTGCCGATGCAAAGGAAGAGATAGACAGCGCCGAGCAGGAGCTTGCGGACAGCAAGGCGGAGCTTGACGAAACAGCCGAAAATGCCAAGTGGTATGTGTGGAACAGAAACGATGCATTTCCGTATTTCGTCAACTTTGAGACTGACTGCGGACGTGTTAATGCGATCGCAAACGTGTTCCCGATATTTTTCGTGCTGGTTGCGGCACTTGTCTGCCTGAACACCATGACAAGAATGGTTGAGGAGCAGCGCACCCAGACAGGTACGCTCAAAGCTCTCGGATACAGCAGAAAGACGATAGCGGCTCAGTATCTGATCTATTCGGTGACAGCAAGCGTTGTCGGCGGATTTATCGGACTTGCGATATGTCTGAAGGTATTCCCGACAATTATTTACAATGCATATGCATCGATGTATATTATCCCCGAGCTGCTTACGCCGTTCAGATGGGATTATGCGGCAGGCTGCATAATCGCCGCAATACTCTGCACAGGCGCTGCGGCTATGGCGGCATGCTATTCGGAGCTTATTTCCGTGCCTGCGCAGCTTATGCGTCCCAAGCCGCCGAAAAGCGGAAAGCGTGTGCTGCTTGAAAAGATCGGCTTTATCTGGAACAGGCTGAAATTTACCGGTAAGATCACTGTCAGAAATATTGCACGATACAAGAGCCGCGTTATAATGACGGTCATAGGCGTTGCGGGATGTACAGCTCTTCTTCTTACCGGATTTGATCTGAGATATTCGATAGCTGCGATAGTTGACCGTCAGTACGGCGATATTTTCCTGTACGATCAGCTGACAGTCGCAAGCGATGATATAGACAGTGAAGGAATGACCGAAATATCCGACCTGATGTCGGAGTCTCCCGATGTTTCCGAATATATGTGGGTATATCAGAGATCGACCGACATAAAGACAAAAGCGGGGGATATGGAGGTATACTATTTTGTTCCGTCCGATCCCGCAAAACTCGGAAGCTTTATATGCCTGAGAACGAGAGAGGGACACGATCCGATAACGCTTGATGACAGCGGGATCGTCATAAACGAAAAGCTTTCGCGTCAGCTTGATGTCAGGGCAGGGGATGAAATTACTCTGAAAGATGCATCTGCACCTGTAAAGATAGCTGCGATAACCGAAAATTACACATTTAATTATATTTATTTTTCTCCCGACCTTTACAAATCGCTTTTCGGGGAGTATAATAATAATATGATCGCTGTTGATCTGACTGAGAATGCACAGAAAGACAGGCTTTCCGAAACCCTTCTCGACACGGGAAATGTACTTGGCTTCAGCTATTCTGATGACGGAAGCCAGAAATTCAAGGATCTTGTCGAAAGTCTGAATATAATCGTGCTTGCGCTGAT
>USNJ01000088.1 GCA_900556055.1 uncultured Ruminococcus sp. | reverse complement strand
AAAAGGTCGTACTGGATATACCGATCGGCGGGAAGAAGCACACGGTGCGGCTTTCGGTCGAGGAACAGCTTTCACTCTGAAAAAATCCGAATGAGCAGGTCGGTCGATTCGCTCCCGATGAGCAGGTCCGGAGGTCATATCCGCAGTCAACGGACGGAAAAATATTTCCGAGCCGAATGGCGAAGCATACCCTTTTGCAATGCGGAAAACCGGAAGTGAAAGCTATCCCGTTTTAATCCCCGTTATAATGCCTTATAGCGGCTTTTATCATGTTTGTTTGAAAAATTACCCTCTGCGGTCGCAAGGCGGCTCAGAGGGCGTTTATTTTGCGGATTTCGGAGGGGAGTGTGAAACCGAATGAACAAGGTCAGAAAAGATAGTCTGAAAGCTCTTGCGGGAGCTGTTAAGGGCGACAGCCGTGACAATACTGCGGAAAGCTTTGAGGAGCTTACAAAAAGATTCTTTGCATCGTCCGACAAGGCGGAGCGTGAAAGGCTGCTTGCGGACTTTGCGGCGAAGCGCTCAGAGCTTGCGGATTTTATCGAAAGCAATCCCGATCTCATCAATGCAGAGGCTGAGAGAGCTTTGCTTGAAGCTGCACTCAAAGGAAATGCGAATGCCGCACTCAGGTATCTCGAAAAGCGGGATCCCGAAAGATGGGGTGCGGAATCCGATGAGGCTGATTTTGACAGCACGATAACGATCGTGCGTGCGGGAAAGGGTGATCGCTGATATGGAAAAGGAAGTCAATCCTGCGTTTGAAAGCTTTTTGTTTGACTGGAGCTGCAAGACTTATCTGCTTGTCGGCGGATATGGTTCGTCGAAGTCGTACAATATTGCGCTGAAGTCTATACTGAAGCTGTTTTCCGAAAAGAGAAAGATGCTCATTATCCGTGAGGTCTATGACACGATCAGGGACAGCTGTTTTGACCTGTTATGCGAGATCCTTGAGGGACTTAATATGCTTGAGGAAAATGCATCGAAAAAAAGGAGCAAAAAGGTCATCGCAAAGACAAGTCCCATGCAGCTGATCTTCCCTAATGGCTCGAAGATCATTTTCAAGGGCATGGATAAGCCTGCAAAGCTCAAATCCATAAACGGCATCTCAATTATCTGGATCGAAGAGGCTTCGGAGGTCAAATATGCGGGCTACAAGGAGCTTTTGGGACGTCTGAGACACCCTGCTCTTTCGCTGCACATTATGTTATCGACAAATCCCGTTGATAAAAACAACTGGGTTTACACGCACTTCTTCAAGCATCTTGACGAAGAGGGACGTGAGATCGTTGTACTCGATGACGAGGAGCTTTACAAAAAGCACACCATTATCAAAAACGGGGTATATTATCATCACTCGACCTGTGATGATAATTATTTTTTGCCAGACAGCTACACTGAGCAGCTGGAGGAGCTTAAAAATTATGATCCCGATCTGTACCGCATTGCACGTCAGGGGCGATTCGGCATTACGGGTACGAGGGTGCTGCCGCAGTTTGAAATTGCGGAAAGCCATGAGCTTGTTATGCGTGCTGTCAGGGGTATACCGCAGAGGTTTAAGTTCACGGGCTTTGATTTTGGCTTCGAGACCTCTTATAACGCTGTTGTGCGAATGGCGGTGGACGACAAGGAAAAGGTGCTGTACATATTTGATGAGTATTACAAAAATCAGATGACCGATGATCTGACGGCGGCGGAGCTTAAGCAGCTTGGTTATGACCGTGAGCCGATCGTTGCGGACTGTGAGGATCCCAAGGCTATCAAGTATTATCGGCAGCAGGGATTCAACATCAGAGGGTGTCACAAGTTTCCCGGAAGCCGCCTCGAAAACACCCGAAAGTGCAAGAGATTCAAGAAAATCATCTGTTCCCCGCTCTGTCGAAACTGTATCCGTGAGCTTTCAACGCTTTCCTATGCTTCGGATAAGGACGGGCATCTGATATTCGATCAGTTCAACATTGACCCGCATACCTTCTCGGCTGTCTGGTATGCGCTGGATAATTACATTGTTTCGGATATTAAGGCGGCGGGACATAGGAACAGCAGGAGAGGAATGAAATTTTAGTCAGGAGGCTGAAAATGTTCATAAGCAGAATTCTCGAACCGTTTATACCGAGGAGCCTTATTTCGGAAGAACTCAGCGGATTATACGGTTCTCAGGTCCTCAGAGAGCTTGGCGAGATAAACAAGTTTTATGAGATATACAAAAACGGCATGGAATTCCCGTCCGAAGGAAATATCGACTATATTCCGAGCGATATGCGGTTTAAAAAAACAAAAACGCTTATTGACAAGGAAGCGCGGTTTATGTTCAGCAAGAGACCTGATTTTATTGTAAAGGCTAAAAATACAGCTGATACAGATAAGATCTCCGCACTGCAGTCTTTTGTAAATGAGGTCATTCAGAAAAACAATTTCGAGCGGCGTCTGATAACGGCTGCAAGAGATTGCTTCGTCGGCAGGCGTGTGGCGCTGCTGTGCAATACTGACGATAATACCGGAGAGATAATGCTTCATTTTTCTCCTTCGCAGGAATTTATATATGAAACAGATTCGGCAGATCATCTTACGAAAATTGTCTTTTTTTATCAGACAAATGACAGCTCAGAACGCACTGAGCAGAGGATATTCAAGAAAAAGTACCGCATGAGCGAAGGAATGTGCCTTGTGTCTGAAGCTGTATATGATGGCTGCGGAAGTCTTATCCGTGAGATCACTCCCGAAAGGGATACAGAGTTAGGATATATACCCGCAGCTGTCATTATCAATGATGGTCTGACGGGAGATATGCACGGCGAAAGTGATGTTGAGGTCATCGCCGATTATGAGCGTTGGTACAGCAAGCTTGCTGCCGCAGACATGGACGCAGAACGGCAGGGCATGAATCCTATCCGATACACGATAGATGTTTCTTCGGAAAGCACGGAAAATCTCAGCCTTGCGGCAGGTGCGTTCTGGGATCTTTCCACGGATAATGTAACAAGGGACAATGCAAACGGCAAGGTCGGCATACTCGAAAACAACATGAGCTACAGCGGGGCACTTTCTACCACGCTTGACCGACTGAGAGATTCGATGTATGAACAGCTCGACATACCGTGCGTATCCACGGAAGCTATGAAAGGCATGATAACAAGCGGAAAAACGCTCAAAGCCATCTACTGGGGGCTGATAGTCCGCTGTGATGAAAAGTTTCTTGCATGGAGGCCTGCTCTTGAATTCATGGTCAAGTGCATCATTGACAGTGCGAGAAAATATCCGAATGTTGTGAGATTTTACGATGAAAAGCCCCTCCCTGATATTCCGTATATTGTGACAGTCGAAAACCAATATCCGCTGCCTGAAGATGAATCCGATGAAAAGGCAAACGATATTTCGGAGGTAGGCGCAAAGGTCAGAAGTGTTAAGTCGTATCTGAAAAAATGGGAGTCTCTCACAGATGAGGGTGCAGAAGCCGAGATACAGCAGATAGCAAAAGAACAGCGGATCTTTGAGGAGTCATACGGCTTGGAGGTGTGATGATTGGCTGATGCAAAATTCCCCGAATTTGTGCGATCGACCGAATATCGGCGGGAACTTGGTCTGAAAAGGAAGCGTGCTATTCAAAAGATGTATTCCGATATCGCAAAAGAAACCGAAAAGAAAATTCAGGACATCGAACGTGCGGGAAAATGGTCGGGAACGACTGTTTTGCAGATGAAACAGCTTCGTGACCTTCAGAAAAGCGTTGAAAAATCTTTGAAGGAACTTGGAAAAAGTCTTGAAAAGGATATTCTTTCGGATATGAAAAAGGTCGCAGAGGTGACCTGCACCGATGTGGCGGGATTCCTCCGAAGATCGGGGGCGGGAATCAGCATTTCAATGGCTCATGTGCCTGACAAGGTTGTTCGGAACATTGTTTCGGGCAATCTCTATGGACAGCGATGGACTTTTTCAAAGGCGATCTGGAACGACTATAACAAGGCTTCGGGCGATCTTGCTATGATCGTTTCCAAGGGACTTGCGGCGCAAAAGCCGATCTATGAGATTGCAAAGGATCTCGAAAAGTATGTAAATCCTGCGGTGCGCAAGGACTATGACTGGTCACGGCTCTATCCCGGCTCAAAAAAGCAGGTCGATTACAATGCTTACAGGCTTGCACAGACCATGTCAACACACGCACATCAACAGGCTGTCATTATTTCATGCAAAGAAGATCCTCTTGTTGATGGCGTGGAATGGCGGTCAAGCGGAAGCAGCCGTGTATGTCCGCTTTGCGAACAGCGGAATGGTGAGATCTTCCCGCTTGATAAATGTCCTATGGATCACCCGATGGGACAGTGCATACTTATTCCTCATATCAAAAAAACAGGAGACGATCCGCACAAGAACGCTGCCGATGCGGCTTCCGACAGCTTTGAACAGGAGTTTCGGGAAAGGCAGAGACAGTCGGAAGAAGCTCGCAGGAAGGCTGTTGAAGATGCAGAGAAGAAAGCTTCTCAGGAGGCGGCGAAGAAACAGTTGACTTCTTCGGGCGATGGGGGTATACTTAATTTAGGACGCGGAAGCGGGGCTGTTAAGGGATCATATCCTGATTACCCTCCTGTTGAGCTGATAAACGCTGATACATCCGACCCTGTTTCGTTTGTTATTCGCTATGCTCTGGATAACGGATTCAGAGAAAGCAAAATTGAAAGAATGGTATACGTTCGTGCAGATGGCAAAGCATTTGTAAAGGACGGATTTGAGTATGGCATTGGAACAGCTTCCGTTGCCGACCAGTTAAAAGATGCCGTTACACTGCACTGCCATCCGGATTATCTTGGCATGCCGGGCGGATCATTCAGCATAGATGAAAAAAACGACCTGTTTGATATGTTTGCACAGAAGACAAAAATGGATTTTGTTATGGATAGCAAACATGTTTATGGAATGAAAGTTGATTGGAGCAAGATAAAGGATGAAGAAGAGCTTGCGGAAATGATCCGTCTTGCTAAAGATGCATTTTCAAATACTCATACAACTGAGTATTTGATTGAGGATTACAAGCACGAAATATGCCAAAAGCTCACACAGCTATATCCTGATGTTTTTAAATATGATTGGAGATGAATTTATGAAAGAATCTATAGACGAACTTATAGATTTTTTTAGTTCAGAATGCAAAAAAAGTTCGACAATAAAAAATGAAGAAAAATTGGATATTTGGAAAGACTATAGGGAAAAACTTGGTGAAGAAAAATTAAATGAGTATATCCTTGAATTAAAAAGATTGCGTGAATTGGAACGCAAAGAAATGTCCGACAGTCCTTATGGTATCCCAAGCGGAAGAGGCTGTATGGACGTTTTCAGACCACTAAGACACAAATATGCTGCCGTTCAATGCATACTGATGGGTAACTTTGGTCTTTTATCCCCTGAAAAAGCGGAAGGCTGGTATAATTCTCATCAGGAAAAATATCATGAACTTACAGGAGAATATTTTGATCTTAACGGGATAATTGAACGAAAATATTAAGGAGCGTGGATAACTATCAATACGACAGAAAATGTTGAAGAGATCATGCTTGAACATCTGAAAAATCTCAAAGAAGCCGCCGAGGACTGCGATGAATGTCAGCTCGGCGGTATAACAAATGCAATGGTGCAGACGGCGGGATTTCTTACGAACCTGCACAGGCTGACCGAAAATGAAGAATAAAAGCTCTTAGAACAGCATTCTAAGGGCTTTTATTAATGCCTTAGAAAGGATATATAATAATGAAGATCACAGCAAAATGCCCCGAATGCGGAGCTGTTTTTGCATTGCCCGAAGGGCTGAAGGAATGGCAGGCACTGTTTGAAAACGGCGACAGGTGCACAGTTACCGATGTCATTTGCCCCGTTTGCGGAGTAAGTGAGACCGTGCAGGCTGACAACGCCGAAACACAGAAGCTTTTCCGCAGGCAGATCGAATATCTCAGCCGAGGAACAAAGAAATCTGCGAAGAAAGCGCAGAGAACAGAAATATTGTTAAATCACAGCCGCTCCAAGCTTATGGAACGGCTGAATTTATTGTCTTTGCGGTCGGCAGACGTAAAAGAACCGATACATTTCGAGCTGAAAGCAGAAAGTGAGGATTAATCTATGAACATCAAAAACACAGCAGAGCAGACCGAACAGGAGCAGACAGCTCCCGCTCAGACAGAGGAAACGGCAGAGACCGAAGCTAAACCCGAAGCAAGCCCCGATACTTCCGAGCCTAAGCCTGCAGAGCCGAAGCCTGCGGAAAGCGAAGCAAAGCCCGAAGCACCCGAAGCAAAGCCTGCCGACGTTGAGGAAAAGTCTGCCGATACCGAGGCAGCTCCCGAAAGTGCGTTTGCTAAGATCTTCAAGTCTCTCGGTATGCCCGACGGCGTAAGCGATGAGGACGGTGTAAGATCTATGGCAGAGGAACTGGCGACCCTTAGAGGTGCGTTTGAAGCGATGAGTCAGGGTGCGATCGCCGAGACAGCTTCCGAGCTTGCTGCGATCGCACGCACAAAGGCAGCAGCGGACGGCAAGGATATAAAGGCTGTTATCTCCGATCTTAAAACTCAGGCGGCTTATTCGGGATTTTTCAAGCCTGCTCCTTCGGGTACTGGCACATCGGTTTCGGGAAAGTCGCACAGCGGATCGGCAGATGGCAGTATGGGTGCAAGACTTGCTAAGGCTTCTGCACCCAAAGCAAACACAAGCCCGTATTTCAAGCACTAATGAAAGGAAGGAAATAATTCATGGCAGGATTTAAGAAAGAAACAGCAGCATCTCCGAAGCAGATCCTTTTCTGCACTGAACCTCAGGTATCGGTCGGTATCGCAGTATCAGACAGCGGCGTGACCGCAGGAGCAGACGGAAAGAAGATCGTTAAGGCGGGCACTCCCCTTACGGGAAGCCTTACCGCAAGGACAACAGCGTTTACATCAGCTGTGACAGCTTCGGGTGCATCAAATGCGGTGGGCGTACTGCTGCATGATGTTGACGTAACAAATGGCGCTAACAACGGTACACTGCTGATCTTCGGCTTTGTAAATCTCGACCGTATCGACAGCACAACGGCTGCTCTGATCACGGCAGAGGTAAAGACCGCTCTTAACGCCAAGGTAACATTTCTTAAGTAATGGAGGTAAAACGATATGACCATTTTTGATCTTGTAAAATCCAATGAAATCACAGCGTACTGGGAGGAAAAGACCAAGGATAAGCCCCCTTACCTTTTTGAGACGCTTTTCCCGTCTGATAAAAAGCTTGGAATGGATCTTGCTTTTATTAAGGGTGCAAGCGGTCTGCCTGTTGCGCTTAAGGTATCGGCATTTGATGCAAAATCTGTACCGAGACCCAGAATCGGCTTTGAAAAGCTTACAGCCGAAATGCCCTTTTTTAAGGAGTCGATGTACATTGACGAAAAGCTGAGACAGGAGCTGAACATTGTGCTCGGCACAGGCAATCAGGCTCTTATTGACACTGTTGTAAACCGCATTTTTGCGGATACTGTCAAGCTGATCGAGGGTGCTTCCGCTGCAAGAGAGGCAATGCGTGCTATGGCTGTTACTACCGGTATTGTGTCGCTCACAGCAAACGGTCAGTCTTACAGCTACGATTACGGTATCCCCGCAAGCCACAAATTTACTGCGGCAACGTTTAACACAGCTGCTTTTGATGTTATTGCATATATCAACGAGGTCTGCGACAAGATCGAGGAGGATTCGGGCGAAAGACCGTCCAGAGCGGTATGCTCCCGTGATCAGATGAGAAAGCTGATGTATAACGAGGCGATCAAGAAGTCAATTTATCTTTTCGGAAACGGTGCCGGAACGCTGAACGAAAAGACTCTGATCTCCTTTATCGAGGAGCAGACAGGCGTAACCTTTCAGGTTTATTCCAAGAGGTACATCGACAGCTCAGACAGCAGCGTAAAGTTTGTCCCTGACAATACCATTGCGCTGTTCCCCGAAGGCACGCTCGGAACAACATGGTTTGGCACAACACCTGAAGAATCAGATCTTGCTGCATCTGCGGCTGCAAATGTGTCTATTACAGATCTTGGCGTGGCTGTATGCACTACGCAGCACACCGATCCCGTGAATGTCGAAACAAAGGTCAGCATGATCTGCCTGCCGAGCTTCGAGACGGCAAATCAGATCGCTATCATTGACACAACTCCTGCAGCGGAGGACGACAATGGTTAAGATAAAAAAGGGTCACGAGGTTTGCATCGTCCCCGAAACGGCATACAGAGAGCTGTATGCCGATAAGGGGTGGGAACGTGTTGATGAACCTGCCGTTTCTTGTGCAATTATCCCCGATACATCAAAAAAAGGTCGCCGAAGAGGAGCTGATAAAAATGACTCCAACAGAGGAACTTAAGCTTATCCTGCGTGAAAATGACATTCCTTTTTTCAAGGACGATGAGCTGGAATATTACCT
>USNJ01000087.1 GCA_900556055.1 uncultured Ruminococcus sp. | reverse complement strand
TTTGATATAAAGTACGTTACCGTTCCTGCCGAAAAGTCAGTCGAGGTTGAGAAAAATCTGCTGAAAATGGGCGGTTCGTTCTTTAAAACTGAGGTCGGGGACAGCAATAATGCGGTGTTTGCCGTTCCTGCAAGTCAGATAGATATGATACAGTCTGCTCTTAAACACGCTGTTGCAAAGGATTTGCAGGAAAATCCCGATAAAATAGCAGTAAAGGACGGAAAAGACCTTATTGATACCGAGGATATAGGACTTGTCCGCCGAGTGATGACCGACTGCGATATTCCTGTTGTAACCTTTAAAAATGATGATGATAAGTATATGAATTTTGTCCCCAAGGAGTTTGAAGGACAGTATTCAAAGGCTTTGAAAGAAGCACAGGAAATCAAAAAGCAGGTGGACGGCATTGATGTTACCCGATATGAACAGACCGCACCTCTTGATGATTTGGGATATGAAGCCTTTGTTGTGCCGCAGGACGAAGCAGAAGAAATATATGCGGCCGCAAAAGCAGATAGCCTTGAAGTTTCCTTTGTGAAGCAGGGCGAAAACGTGGCGGTTATGTATGATACCGATATTTCCGAAAAGGTTGAAAAGGCAAGACAGGAATACAAGGACAGCCTTGAAATGAGCGAGGAATATATCATTGATGTGTATGACAACATCATAACTCTTGATATGGCTAAGCTGAATATTGAGGAGCTGAACACAGCCGATACATATTTTATGCGTGTACCCAACACAAAGGGACAGGACTATATACGCATAAAATCAGAAGATGCCGAGCTTATCAACGGTGGCAAAACGCTGAAATCCGAGCTTGATTTTGATAAGCAGTACCCGGTGTACGATTTATCGGGAAAGGTGAAACGAGCCGTAAACGGAAGCGAGCTTGCAGGGTATTTCAATACACGAAACCGCAGGATAAACAAAGATACCGCCGTGTATAAATACGGAACACAGGGCGGAGAGCTTCGGAGAATCGACCTTTTTAACTCCAAGAAAAACGAGCTTATCAGCGTGAAAATGGGGAGCTGTGGGGAGATGTCGGCGGCTCTCAGGGAGAGAGGTCTGAACGGCAAAACGATACAAAAGCTGCTTGAGGATATACATAAAGAGCTTAACGATAAACAGAAGGAGATTTTTGGATTTGCCGCAGAGAAAACAGAGATAGTCTATGCGGATATTCCCAATATAGGCGAATATCTGGCACAATCGCAGCTTTCGCAGACGGTTATCGGAAAGGCGGAATGTATAGGCGAAATTCCCAAGGACAGCGGTTCAAAGTGCTGTGTTCTGGATAACAATACAAACAAATTCGCTGTTATCCCCGTAATGCCTGTTAGTGAGGTTCGGAGTATGCTGACACAGATGGGATATTCGGAAATATCCGCAAAGGAAATTGCCGATAAGGTTGTGAAATCTTATCGTGAAACGGATATATCGGGTGATTTTGAAATTAACGAGGAAAAATCACAGACGGTAAAACCCGAAAGATATGATACGAACAATGCGGAGCTTGCGGATATGGGATATTACCGCTATGGCAGCAGTACGGTTATCATAAAGGACGATGCCGAAAGCTATCGGTATATGCAGATTGAAAAGGATACGCCGATGTCGGAGGTTGAAAAGGCTCTGCGTGAGGACTTCGGACTTATTGATGATGTGTCTGTTGCGGTTGCTGTAAAACAGCTTGTAAATGACGGATATATCACTGATGCAAAGACCAAGGAAACCGAGGAAGCAAGAGTTTGTCAGGTATCGGGAAATATGATTGAGGTAACATCAAAGCAGGACGGAAGCTCCGCAATGATGCCGATGGACAGGATTGATACCGATATTCTGCAAAATATGGGTATTTCCGAAAAGGGTGCAAATGAAATCAAAAAGTCCTTTGAAAAGAATATCCGTGACCGCAAAACTCCCGATAAACAGAAGCTCAGCGAGCTGAAAAGCTATGCTGCCGATAAAATCAAGGAGCTGTCCAATGCCGTTAAGGATAAGGCGGTATCTCTCGGCAGGAGCAAGGGAGGGCAGGAGCATTAACTATGGCTGCTAATATGGGAATCCCCGAAAAGAAAACAGATACGCTTCTGTATATAATCGTCATAGCCTGTGTAATTGCTTTCCCCGTAATCGTACTGTTCGGATATACCCTTGAAATGACCGCAGACAAGAACGGCAATATTCAGATATTTGAAGCCATAGAGAACATCGGGGAGTATATGACTCCTAACAATCTGGGCAATGCTTTTCTTATGGTTATCAAGGGAACGGGAATGACCCGAAATGCCTGTGTAATCGGATTTTTTGCAAGCCTTATCGCCGTTATGTACCGACTTGTGGGAAACGGAAAGCGTTATCACCGAAAGGGCGTTGAACACGGTTCTGCAAGGTGGGGAAACAGGCAGGAGAAAGAAATTATTGCCGATACCACAAAGAAAGGCTTTTACAATAACGTTATCTGTGCAAGCGATGTTTTTCTTGTTCTGGACCGAAAGGTGCGAGAGAAGAACGAAGCGGCGGAAGAAGCGGAGAACCGAAAGAAAAAGGGCAAGTCAAAACCGAAGAAAAATAAATTCGCAGAGCTTAACGGCACGGAAATATCAATAAAAGATGTTACGGGCAGGAGCAGGGAAGCGGAGAAGATAAAGCCGATGCTTAATCTTAATCAGATTATTCTCGGCGGTTCGGGAACGGGAAAATCGAGATTTTTCGTTAAGCCGAATTTACTGCAATGCAACACTTCCTTTGTTGTTACCGACCCATCGGGCGAGCTGGTGGAATCCTGCGGAAAGATGCTGATAAATCACGGCTATGAGATAAAGGTTTTCAATCTGAACGATATGAAGCACAGCTCCAACTACAACCCTTTTCACTATCTCCGTGACAGCACGGGCAAGATAAACAGCAATAATGTCATAAAAATGATAAACGTTTTTATGACAAACACAAAGGGTGAGGGAAACTCCGGCGATCCTTTCTGGGACGATGCCACACGTCTGCTGTTATCGGCACTTTCCTTTCTGCTCATAGAAACGGGAACGGAGGAGGAACAGAACTTTGCAGGAGTCCTCGACCTTATCCACAAGGCTAAGGTTATCGAGGGCAAGGAAGAAGAAAAATCAGAGCTTGACCTGATGTTCGACAAGCGAAAAGAAAAAGCTCCGAAGGCTCTTTCCGTTCAGTATTATGAGGAATTCAAACAGGCGGCAGGAAAGACAATGCAAAGCATTTTAATTTCCACCACCACAAAGCTCCAGTATTTCAAGCTGGAAAACGTGCGTGACCTTACGCATACGGACAATATCCACCTTGAAACCTTGGGAGATAAACCGACCGCCCTGTTTATCGTTATTCCGTCAACGGACACAACGTATAACTTTTTGGCGGCAATGATGTACACACAGCTTTTCGATACCCTCTATGATAGAGCAATAAATCATTATCACGGCAGACTGCCTTGTCACGTTCGCTTTATCTTAGATGAGTTTGCGAACGTGGGAAAGATACCCGAATTTGAAAAGATACTTGCCACCTGCCGAAAGTTTGAGATTTCCGCACAGGTTATCCTGCAAAATCTCTCACAGCTGAAAAGAATGTATGAAAAATCGTGGGAGGAGCTGCCCGGAAACTGCGACACGCTCATATATTTGGGCGGCAAAGACCAATTCACCAATGAATATTTATCAAAGGAGCTTGGCAAGGAAACCATTGACCAGTTATCCATAAATCAGACAAAGGGAAAGCAGGGCAGTTCGTCATATAATAATGCTATTCTCGGCAGAGAGCTTGCCACCATTGACGAGCTGACCACTATGGATAACAACAACTGCATTGTAATGGTGCGAGGACTTTACCCGTTCTTCACCAATAAATTCAATCTTTCCGAGCATCCGAGATACGGAGAGCTTGGCGAGGACTGGCAGCCCGATACGGAAAAGGGCGAAACCAAATCGGACAATCCGTATATCTATTATCTTGACCGTTATGTGGAAACGCTACCCGAAGTGGAATATATAGACTTTTCGGAGTTCCTTGATTCGGAAGCCGGGGAGGAGATAAACAGCATAAAGCTGCGTTTCGTAACCTCCGATGCGGAGGGTGCGGAAATAGAGCCGCCTGTCAGCATAATGGAGGATATATCATACGAAATACGCCAAAGGCTGGAATGCTGTGCGGAGCTGTACAGTATTGCATAATTTAAATCAAAGGAGAAGAAAACTATGGAAATGAACCTCCTGCATTTATGTAATATGGAGGAAACAAAGAAGCTCACTAAAGGTGAGATAAAAATAATCAATAAGCTTATGGAACGGAAATCGGAGATAGTTTTAGAGCCGAGAAAAACAGGCTACCTGATTTATGAATCAAAAAGAAAACTGGTTTTCCGTACCGATAAGGAAGAAAATACAACTGAATAACGGCGTCCCGAATGAGAGGGGCGGAACAGCGAATGAGAGCTAAGAAACGGATTTGTATCTGTTTTTTGGCTCTCTTTTTTTGTTTATCAAAGCTGTTCGGTTCGGCAGAAAAGCAATTTGATATGAGAAAAAAGAGTGCGTGAAAACCGAACAGCTTTGCATATATACATTCATTTTTTTAAGGAGGATTTGTGAGATGAAGAATATCACAAAAACAATCGACAGCATTCAGGCAAAGACAGCGGAGCTTGGAGCAAGGGCAATGCTTGCCGCAGCCAATGCAACAGGCAGAGCGATGAACACAAGGCTCGGCAAGGCGGCGCTTGTTGTTCCTATGGCAGTTTCAGCCTGCACAATTACCGCAAGTGCGGAGGGCGCAGATGCGCAGGGAATGATTGATGCCATTATGGGCGTTCTCGGTCCCGGTGTTATTGCCCTCGGCTCGCTTGTTGCCGTGGTCGGCGGCATTCAGACAGGTGTCGGCTTCAAGGACGATAACGCAGACGGTAAGACAAGAGGCTTTCAGACCCTTATCGGCGGTGCGATAATCGCAGCGGTAGGCGCTATTATTCCTGCTTCTCTTTCCATCGGCGGCTGATACAAAGAATCGGACAGAAGAAAAAGGCAGGGACAGGCTTGTAATAATCTGTCCCTGCCGAATGTGAAAGGAGGAGCTTTATGGCAGAGCCGAGCTTTTTTGAAACCGCCTTTGAAGAAGCGCAGAATCTCTTGCAGACGGAAGCCGATGGCTTTGCTGCGGTATTGCAGACCATAGCAGGCTTTGATATTGTCAGTCAGGCAGGAACGGCTATCAGTGTTTTCGAGGGTGCGGGAACGGCGCTTTTAACGCTGTTTTTCTGTATGGAAGCCTTTACATACTGTGCGAATATCGACTTTAACGGCGGTATCGAGGGTGCTATCCGAGTTGCGATGAAGCTTGTGGTAAGCGCCTTGATAGTGCAGAACGTGGATAACGTGATAGGACTTGTTTCGGGACTGCTTCGGAGCGAAGTGGATTTTTCGGGAGCTTTTGCAGGAATAGGAGCATCATTCGGAAATGCAATGAATCAGGGTACGCCTCTTGAGGGCGGTTTATTGGATATAAACTATATCATTCTGACCCTGCTTTATGTAATCATCATAATTCTGATGTTTGTGATGTTCTCCCTTATTGTGGTATCGGTTTTGGGTACGGTATTTGAAACGGCAATACTTACGGCAATTTCTCCAGTGGCGCTTGCAACGCTTGTAAATTCACAGGCACGTTCCACAGGCATTGCCTTCATAAAGAATTTTGCGGCGGTATCAATGCAGTGGGGAGTGCTTGCAATCTGCTTCAATGCGTACTCGCTCATTTCATCGTCACTTGTAATTGACTTTTCATCGGGACTGGACGGAGCAGGACTTTTAATGCACATTTTCAAGTATGCAACGCCTGTTCTTTCCGTTGTAATGCTTGCAATTACCGTTGCCAAGTCAAGCGAAATTACCAAGAGAGCGTTAGGTGGCTGATGATGAGGGTATTGAGTCTATATGACGGAATTTCCTGCGGAATGGCAGCTCTTGAAAGGTCGGGGATTTCCGTTGAAAGATATGATGCCTTTGAAATTGACAAATATGCCATAAAAATATCCGAGAAAAATTATCCGCAGATAGTTCATCACGGAGATGTTTTTGACGGAGATTTTACCCAATTCAAAGGCTATGACCTTTTAATCGGCGGTTCGCCCTGCACCTATTGGAGCATAGCGAGAAATGACAGAGAAACAACACCCGATGGAATGGGCGGCAAGCTGTTTATGGAGTTTGTAAGAGCTTTGCGTGAAAGTGGGTGCAAGTATTTCTTGTATGAAAACAATCACAGCATCCACAAAGACATCAAGGCTTTTATTTCCTCACAGTTAGGCGTAGAGTCTATTATGATAAATTCTGCATTAGTTTCAGCCCAACAGCGGAAACGCTGCTACTGGACTAATATCCCAAACGTGACACAGCCCACCGACAGAGGAATACTCTTAAAAGATATTTTGGAGAGTGGTTTGTCTTGGCAGGATAAAAGCTACTGCCTGACCGCAAGCTATGACGGAGCTGTGCTGTGGAACACGCTCCAAAGAAGCCAGCGAAGTATGATAGCCGAGCCTGTCAGCGTTGCTCAGCGAGGGAGATATATCGAAAGCGGAAAGAGAAATGTTAAATGCGAGGGCGGAACAGAGCAGCATATAGAAGCACGAAAGGACGGGAAAAGCAACTGCCTTACTACCGTGCAAAAGGATTCAATGGTTGCCGTTCCCATAAACACATTCAATAACAGCGGTGAAAAATCCCGAACCTTTATGGCAGGATACTATAAATACGGCGAAGCAACCATTCTCACCAATGACGGATTCAAGGGCGGAACAACCGCAGTTGCCGTGCCTGTCCGTGTGGGAGAATACGGCAGGGGCGGACAGGGACAGCGGATATATTCGGTAATAGGAAAGTCCGTTACCTTATCTGCAAACGGCGGAGGACAGGGTGCAAAAACAGGTCTGTATAAGATTGATTTGCCCGATGGGGACTACATAATCCGAAAACTCACACCCATTGAAGCGGAGAGATTGCAAACTCTGCCCGATGATTATACGGCAGGAATATCCAAAACACAGCGATATAAATGTATCGGAAACGGCTGGACCGTTGAGGTTATCAGCCACATTCTGAACGGTTTGAAAGAGGTGATTTGATGATAAAAGCAGATATTCCGCAGGACGTTACGGAGTACAAGGAGCAGTTTTTCTTCGGACTCACCATAAGGCAGTTTGTCTGCGGTGTTGCGATGATAGCTCTTGCGGTGATTACATTCCTTATCGGAAGCAAGTTCATTTCCACCGATGTGCTTGTGTATATTGTTATCCTTGAAGTTGCCCCGCTTGCGGCTGTTGGCTTTATGCGGTATAACGGTATGCCCTTTGAAAAGATAGCCGCAACGGTGCTTGAGTTCTATTTCGGTAATCAGCGCAGGGGAATGAAATATCTTCCCGATGAGATTGAAATATTTGACGAGGTGAGAAAAATCCGTCTTGCCGAAGCCGAAAGGGAACGTGCGGCGGAAAAGAAATCGAAAAGGAGAAGAAAGACCAATGAATAACGGAAAAATGATTTTTGTAACAGGCAGCGCTATGAGCGGCAAGTCGAGATTTGCGGTATCGCAGTTTTCAGACCTTGACAGAGTGCAGTATCTTTGCACGGGCAGAGATATGGACGATAAGACGCTGAACCGCATTATCTATAACGAGCGGAGCAAAGATTTCAGATGGGATATTATCCGCAATTTCAGCGTTGATAAAACACCCGTCAATTACAAGGAATACAGATGCTTTGTTCTTGACAATCTTGCCGACTGGATTTACAGAAAAACAATGGAAAAATTTGCGGCGAGTGTCAGTGTTTCCGAGCGTGAAATGACCGCTTTTGTTAATGAGCTTTTGCTGTCAATCAATGTCCTTATGAGCGAGGTAAAAAGCAGCGGAGGAACACTTGTTATCATTTCCGCTGAAACGGGATTTGCCCCTGCACCCTTTGATGTTACCGACAGCATTTACCGTGAAGCCTTATGTACGGTAAATCAGCGTATTGCAAATATGGCTGACGAAGCGTATTTCTCGTTCAGCGGTTTGCAGCTCAGAGTAAGGTAATGGGAGGTGTGAGAGTATGGAAGAAAATGCAGTTACAACAGTAACCGAGATGCAGGAAACGGCTGTAAGCATCCTTGATTTGGGGGAGCAGACAGCACCCACAGAAACGGAGAGTGTTCAAAGCGAATCATCTGTAAATTCAATTTCGGAAACTATAACCGAAGTCGATATTTCCTCAGATGTTCCACCGGAACATCTTGAAAATCCTGCCGAAACAAGTGTACCCGAAAATGCCGCAATTACCGATGATGATGTCATTTCAAGCATTGTTGCGGAAGCGGTGTCCGAATTTGCCAGAAAGCATCTCTTTAAGTTCGTCTTTGGCTTC
>USNJ01000086.1 GCA_900556055.1 uncultured Ruminococcus sp. | reverse complement strand
GTCAACTTCCTTCTGAACGATAGCCTTAGGAAGTCTGAATTCGGGGATTCCGTAAACGAGAACTCCGCCTGCAAGGTGCAGTGCTTCAAATACAGTTACCTTATAACCCATCTTTGCGAGATCTCCCGCACAGGTAAGACCTGCAGGGCCTGCGCCTACGACTGCTACCTTGTGACCGTTTGATACGGGAACTGAGGGCTTTTCCGCAACATTTGCATTGTGCCAGTCAGCAACAAATCTTTCAAGACGGCCGATAGCAACAGGCTCACCCTTTATGCCTCTTACGCACTTGGACTCGCACTGAGTTTCCTGGGGACATACACGTCCGCAGACAGCAGGCAGGGAGCTGGACTGAGCGATTATCTGATAAGCACCCTCAAAATCGGACTCCTTTACCTTTGCGATAAATGCGGGGATATCTATTGCAACGGGACATCCGCCTACGCAGGGCTTGTTTTTGCAGTTAAGGCATCTGTTAGCCTCGTCAACAGCCTGTTCTGCGGTGTATCCGAGTGTAACTTCCTTGAAGTTCTTATTGCGGACATCAGGTGCCTGAGACGGCATTTCATTCTTTTTCAGCGACATATTTGGCATTGTATCTTCATCCTTTACAGTTAATAATCAAGCATTTTTGTACAGGTTGCATACTTCTTCGTGACGCTTGCGCTCGAACGGCTTATACATAGTCGAACGTGCCATAGCCTCGTCAAAGTCAACAAGATGTCCGTCAAAATCAGGGCCGTCAACGCAGGCAAACTTTGTCTCTCCGCCGACAGTCAGACGACATCCGCCGCACATTCCTGTGCCGTCGATCATAATAGGATTCATTGAAACGATAGTCTTAATGCCGTATTCCTTAGTCAGTGCGCATACGAATTTCATCATTATCAGCGGACCGATCGCAATTACTTCGTCGTACTGATTTCCTGCTTCGATAAGCTCCTTGAGAGCGTTGGTAACAAGTCCCTTTTCGCCGTATGAACCGTCGTCGGTCATCATCTTCAGGACGGAGCTTGCTGCCTTGAATTCATCTTCGAGAATAACGAGATCCTTGTTTCTGAATCCGACAATTGAGTGTACCTCACAGCCCATGTTATGCAGCTTCTTTGCGATAGGATATGCAATAGCGCAGCCTACGCCGCCGCCGACAACAGCGACCTTTTTAAGCCCGTCGCAGTGGGAGGGAGTGCCGAGAGGGCCAACGAAATCCTGAATGAATTCGCCTTCCTTTTTATGGTTCAGCTTTTCGGTCGTTGCGCCTACGATCTGGAAAATGATCGTAACCGTACCCTTTTCACGGTCGAAATCCGCAACAGTAAGAGGGATCCTCTCGCCGTTTTCATCGACACGGAGAATGATAAACTGACCGGGTTCTGCTTTCTTTGCGATCTTGGGAGCTTCGATCTCCATCAGAGTAACAGTGGGGTTAAGCTCTTTTTTTCTTGCAATCTTATACATATTTTCAGTCCTTTACATGGTTTTGCTGTTCAGGCAGCATATATAATGATCCGCCGAAAAATTCCCTGATGCATGGGCGGAAAATCATTCGGATATATAAAAAATCGGCTGACTTTTTTAGCTAAAACAACCGAATTTGATACACGCCTTTGTGCATTTTCATCGAATTTTCAGTTAATTTAATTTTACCATTTACAAATCAAATTGTATAATGTATAATTGATATATCAGGTATATAAATAATGAATATCATGGTGATAAAAATGAATCTGTCACATATAAAATATATCGTCGAGATAGAGAAAACAGGCTCGATAACCAAGGCTGCGTCCAATCTTTTCATGGGGCAGCCAAACCTCAGCAAGGCTGTCCGTGAGCTGGAAAATGAGATCGGGACGGAGATATTCCGCCGCACGAGCAAGGGTGTTGAGCCGACAGCTGAGGGCAGGAAATTCATAGCAAAAGCAAAGGACGTGCTTTCAAGCGTCGCCGAACTGGAAGATCTTTACAAGACAAAAAGTGAGCCTGAAAAGCGGCTTTCGGTTTCGTATATCTTTGACTTTTATATTGCATCGGCTGTGCTTGATTTTACGGAATATGCAGTCGGAGTATCATGCAGATGCAGATTTTTGCCGTCTGATAATGAAAATATCCTGCGTGATACGGCTGACGGGATATCCGATATAGGCATAGTGCGATTTCCGTGCGATAAAAATTCACACAATGATGCGCCGCATGATGTGGCTGCGTACGGACTTGAATGTGAAGAGATCGGCAGATTTGCGGAATGTGCGGTCATGTCAGAGGAAAATCCTCTTGCGGGAAAAAAGGTCATCAGCATGGAAATGCTTGCGGATTATCCGAGAGCAGGCGGTGCTGATGCTGATATTTGCATTTCGGACGGCGGAATATTGGCTGTGCTGAAACGTGTGCCGACGCTTTATGCGCTTTTGTCGCCTGTTTCACAGAAGGAAATGAAGGGCAGCGGACTTGTTTTCAGGCGGCTGTCAGATCCGCAGAATAATTTCCGTGATCTTGTTGTTTACCGAAAGGATGCGGCGCTTTCCGATGAGGCTGAGAAGTTCATCGAGACTGTCAGACGAAAATTCAATGGGGAATGAAAACAGCGGCTTTGAGATGGTCAAAGCCGCTGCTTTTATTAATTTGCCTCCGAAAGCGTGATCCCGTTTTTGCCGAGGGGGATCTTGTGGTCAAGACCCACGAATTTGCCGTCCTGCTGCCAGAGAACTTCCTTTACGAAATTATACTTTTCTGTGTCCCATGTGGTGAAATCGTCCTTGACAAGTCCGCCTGTATCGCCGGAGTTTGCATTGAAGCACCAGAAGGTGTGGTTGATCCTGTTTTCCTTGATGAGCTGACGCATATAGGTCATCCATTTGAGATTCGGCTGCGTCATATAGCCGCCCCATTCGCCGATAAGAAGGGGAGCTATGCCTTCTTTCTGAATGAAGAACCAGTTGTCATACCAGCAGTCCTTATATAAGCTGTCGAATGTGTAATCGCCCTTGAACCACGGCTGCTGATATACTGCGGGGCCGTAATCATGCGGCGAATAAACCAGCTTGTTCTGATATTTTCCGAGGTCAATGGGGTGATCCTTAACGCCTCTGAGATTTCCGCCCCACCAATTATAATAGTAATCGCTGTCGTTCTTTGAGGCAAAATCTCCGTTTGTTTTTATGTCCTTGGGATAAATTTCAATTCCCTCAACCATAATAAGAGCGTTGGGATTGTTTTTCAGCACAGACATTGCAGCCTTTTCTGCGATATACTTCCAGTTGTCGGCGGATTTGCTGCTGTTCCATACTGCACGGGGATTTTCGTTCGGCTTTCCGTGCGGCTCATTTTTCAGGTCATATGCAATGATAGTATCATCATTTGCGTATCTTTTGGCGATCCAGCCGAGTGCATTTATGTAATCCGCTTCGGTAATATTTCCCTCGTACCATACGTTTTTCATATGTCCCGATGCATCAGTCTTTGCACTGTGAATGTCGATCATGATCTTTATTCCGTTTGCACGGCACTGACCGACAACATAATCGAATATTTCAAGGCTGTTCATGCCCACAAGATAGGAATTTGTTGCCTGATTGAAATTTGCCGTGGGATATTCGCTGTTTGACCACTGCTTGATAAGCTCGGTAGATATAGGCACTCTCAGCAGATTAAATCCATGATCGGCGATGGCTGCGAGAGATGTGTTCAGGTCGCACGCCCAAAGACCGTCAAAGGTGTTTGTTCCTGTGTTGTAGCCGAACCAGTTGACACCTGTCAGCCATACTTCCTTGCCGCTGCTGTCAACGATCTTTCCGTTCTTGACTGAGAGCCAGTCGTCCGTTGACGGTGCGGGAACGTCTTTGGCTGCGGTCACGGGTGCGCTGTTGTTTCCGACTGTCGATGCGCTCTGATTTCCGCTTGATCCCGATGACTGACTGACCGACTGAGATGCACCCTTGTAAAGCTTCAGCTGTGCGGACGATGAGTCAACAGTGCCGGGATTTTTCAGGATAAATCCGCAGTTCACACTCTGTCCGGGTTCAAGCACGGAGTTGAATTCAACGGGAGATGCCGAGCCGTTTCCGCCTGAAACTTCAAGTCCGCAGTTCCAGCTTTGCTCGATAGATGCGTTTTTGGCAGTTTTGAATGTCACGTTCCATGAACCGTATGATTTGTCGCCGTTGTTGGTCACGATGATGTCAAACTGGGCAAATTTGTCCGAGCCGCTTTCCCAGCCGTTTGACTGCTTTATCTCAACGGTCACATTTTTGTCGGAAGATGCTTCGACAGATGCTCCGCCTGATTTCTGTTCGGCGGGCTTTGCTTCTGTCTGCTTCGGTGCATCGGTCACAGCGGGTGATGATGTCGTTTCGGCAGGCTTTGCGGTTATTTCGGCGGTACTGTCATCTGTTGCTTTGGCATTGCTTTCGGTATCCGCTGAGATCGTATCGGCAGGCTTTGCAGCCGGCTTTGAAATGCCCTCGCCGTATGGGTCATAATCCTCTGCAAACGGATCATAATCGCTGCCGAAAACATCGGCTGCGGTTGTTTCCTCAGCTGTTTCCGATGCTGTTGTTTCCGATACCGAGGATGTTTCGGATGCCTGAGATGTGTCGTTATCCTTGCTGTCGGAACAGCCTGTCAGCATAGCCGAGGACATGACTGTGGCCGCTGTCAGCGCAATAAGTCTTGATAAAATGCTTTTTCTGTTATGTTCCACAAAATCACTTCCAAATATCAAATATAATTTTATTGTATCATACGGTTTGTAAAAAAGCAATAATTATCATGAATTTTTTTGATAGTTATCTATGTAAATTTTTCAATAATACTTGAAAAAGAGAAAAAAGTAATGTATAATAGACATATATGCTTGTACGGCAAATACAACGTCAAACAGAATGGAGTCTGAGGCTATGTCCGAGAAATTTACAGTATCCCTGAAAAAAATAATTGATGAATTTCATCTTGAAAGCATCCATCTTCCCGATGATCCCGAAAAGATAATGATAAGCGAGACCGACGTAAACCGTCCCGGACTCCAGCTTATGGGATTTTACGAGTATTTCAATCCCGAAAGAATACAGATAGTCGGCAAAATGGAGTTTGCATATCTCGCAACGATCGAGGACGAAAAGGTGAGATATGAGCGTCTTGAAATGCTGTTTTCGCAGAAGCTCCCTGCGCTCATTATTTCCCGTGATCTGCCGTATTTCCCTGAAATGCTTGATCTTGCAAAGAAGCATGAGGTGTCGCTCCTTCGTTCCAAGGACAGTACATCAAGCTTTATGGCGGCTCTTATCGCATTCCTGAACCTTAATCTTGCGCCCAGAATAACACGTCACGGCGTACTTATCGAGGTTTACGGCGAGGGTATGCTTATTGTCGGCGAGAGCGGTGTCGGAAAGAGTGAAACTGCAGTCGAGCTTATCAAGAGAGGTCACCGTCTTGTTGCGGACGATGCTGTTGAGATACGCCGTTCATCTCCCGAAAATATCCGTCATTTCCTTGAACTCAGAGGTATCGGCATCATCAATGCACGCCGTCTGTTCGGTATGGGTGCTGTCAAGATCACCGAGAAGATCGACATGATCGTTGAACTGGAGCCATGGGACAGCGAAAAGGTATACGACAGAATGGGCGTTGACAACGAATATACATCTATCCTCGGCGTTAATATTCCCTGCAATGTTATCCCCGTAAAGCCCGGACGTAACCTTGCTGTTATCCTCGAGGTTGCGGCTATGAACAACCGTCAGAAGAAGATGGGATACAATGCTGCTCAGGAACTTCTTGACAATCTCGGACTTGATATGGAAAAGAAGGATTCCGTAAGAAAATGGGATATTTACTGATTCGGAGGAAGTAATTTTGTTTATTGAAGCTGATATGCACTGCCATACAGTCGCATCTACGCATGGATTTTCAACTGTTTCGGAGATAGCTGCGTGTGCTGCCGAAAAGGGCATGAAAGCGGTTGCGATAACCGACCATACCCCGGGAAATACCGATGCCCCGCATATATGGCATTTCCATAACATAAAGAAAGCTGTTCCGAGAAAGGTCAAGGGAATAACTATTGTATATGGTGCGGAATCAAGCATAATCGACTATGAGGGCGGTATAGATTTCCCTGAAAAGGAATGTGAGGCGCTTGACTGGATAATTGCATCCATTCACCGTGATATGCTCCCTGTCGGCACATACGAACAGATAACGAACACATATTTAAAGGTCGCAGAAAATCCGCTGGTCGATGTTATCGGTCACCCGGGAACAGTCGCATATCCGTTTGATTATGAAAAATGCATACGCAAATTCAAGGAGTGCGGAAAGCTTGTCGAGATAAACGAAAGCAGTATTCTCTGGAAGGGTACGCTTGATAATTTCCGAAAGATAGCCGAAATATGCAAAAAAGTCGAATGTCCGATAGTTGTGAACAGTGACGGACATTTCTGCGAACTGACGGGAGAGGTATCTCAGTCTGCAAAAATGCTGGAGGAGATCTCATTCCCTAAGTCACTCATACTCAACGCTGACTGGGACAGGCTGAAGGATCTCATAAACAGCAAAAGAGGAAGAGGTCTGCAATAAAGCGGCAGATGATGAATACACTTATTATAAATCCATAACGAAAGTTGGTTTGCAATGAATTTTTCGGACAGTCTTGAAAGCGTATTTTCTGCTGCGGAGGAGCTTGGCTGCGAAGTGCGCAGAAACGAGTCTCTCAAAGGCTACACATCATTTAAGATAGGCGGCGTATGTGACGGAGTTATTGTGCTTGACAGTGAAGAGGCATGCTGTAAGCTGCCGATGAAATGCCGCAGCGAGGGCATACCGTTTTATATCTTCGGCAAGGGTTCAAACCTTATCGTTTCGGACGGAAAGATCAGCGGGATAGTATTTGTTTTCGGCGAAAAGCTTTCTGATATCAATGTCAGCGGGAATATAGTTTCGGCTGGTGCAGGCGCATCATTTACACGTCTTGCGGTCAAGGCTGCGGAAAACAGCCTTTCGGGACTGGAGTTCGCTTACGGTATCCCGGGTTCTGTCGGCGGTGCGGTGTACATGAATGCCGGTGCTTACGGCGGGGAAACAAAGGATGTTATCAGGAGGGTCAGGGCGGTGTGTCCCGACGGAACTGTCCGTGAATTCGGCAGTGATGAGCTGGAAATGTCGTACAGAAAAAGCATTTTCAGCGGCAGCGATATGATAATAATTTCAGCGGATTTTGCTTTGCAGAGCGGTGAAAAGTCCGAGATAAAAGCGAAGATGGACGATCTTATGAGCCGCCGCAGAGAAAAGCAGCCGCTTGAATATCCGAGTGCGGGAAGCACATTCAAGCGTCCCGAAGGCAGCTACGCATCTCTTCTGATAGACCGGTGCGGACTTAAAGGACGGTCTGTCGGCGGGGCTGAGGTAAGCACCAAGCATGCAGGATTTATCGTCAACAAGGGCGGCGCAGCATACAGCGACCTTATGCAGCTTATTGACATTGTAAAAAAAGAAGTGTACGAAAAAACGGGCTATACTCTTGAATGTGAACCCGTTATCATTAAGTGAAAGGATATGGGAATATGCAGTTTCTGATAGTTACGGGTATGTCCGGCTCGGGAAAATCGGGCGCTGTTGACGCTCTTGAGGATATAGGCTTTTACTGCGTGGACAATATGCCGCCGCAGCTTATATCAAAGTTTGTGGATATCTGCATGCAGTCGGGCGGACAGCTTGATAAAATAGCAATAGTTGTCGATATAAGAGGCGGAGAAATGTTCTTCGAGCTTGACAAAAGCCTTGAGATCGTCAAGCAGCAGGGTATTGAGGTCAATATCCTTTTCCTTGATGCAAGCGATGAAGTGCTGTGCAAACGCTACAAGGAAACAAGAAGGAAGCATCCGCTTGATGAATCGGCGCATGGAAGTATGTCTAGGGCGATAAAATATGAGCGTGAGATACTGCTTTCGCTCAGGGCTGCTGCAAATTATTACATAGATACATCGGATATGTCGATAGGTCAGCTGAAGGAAAATATCAAGCTGCTGTTCCTTGAAAATGCGTCGGATTCCATGATAGTGAAGGTCATGTCATTCGGATTCAAATATGGCTACTGCCGTGATGCGGATCTTGTATTTGACGTAAGATGCCTGCCGAATCCGTATTATGTTCCCGACCTGAAGCAGCATACGGGACTTGAAAGCTGCGTAAGCGATTATGTGCTGTCGTTTGAACAGTCGCAGCAGCTGCTTGCAAAGCTTACCGATCTCATAGATTTTCTTATCCCGCTTTATCTGCATGAGGGAAAGTGCCAGCTTGTCATAGCTTTCGGCTGCACGGGCGGCAAGCATCGCTCGGTAACATTTGCGGAGGCTATGTTCAAGCATCTGTGCGAAAAGGGGATAAAGGCAAGGATCTGCCATAAGGATATTACAAAGGACAGGTGACAATGAGTACAGCTGAAAAGAACGAGTCTTTTTCCTTTGAGGTAAAAAAGGAACTGACTCAGCATCTGACTGACAGCGATAAAAAATATG
>USNJ01000085.1 GCA_900556055.1 uncultured Ruminococcus sp. | reverse complement strand
TGTACAGCAGGACGGATTTGAATAAATTCTAAATGTTTTTTCCTTTTTTGGCTGTCTACTTGACGGGGGGCGATTCATGGCTTGGGGGGGATAGTTTTTTATGAAAATAGCAGTCAGAAATCGGCAAAATATATGGGAAAGGGCGAAAATTTATGAATCCATATCTTCCAAGATGGGAATACATTCCCGACGGCGAACCGAGAGTTTTCGGTGACAGAATCTATATTTACGGCTCTCATGACTCTGCAGGTGCAGACGAGTTCTGCGATTATGTTTTAAAATGCTGGAGCGCACCTGTTTCCGACCCTACAAAGTGGGTATGTCACGGAGATATCTTCCACACCCGTTCCGACAGAGATCACCCTTCCGACATTGACTGGGGAACGGAGGAGTCCAGACTTTTTGCCCCCGATGTTGTTTGCGGAAAGGACGGAAAATACTATCTTTACGCTTATATCGCAAATTCAAAGGGCTGCGTTGCCGTAAGTGACAGACCCGAAGGTCCTTTTACTCTTGTGTCAAAGTATAAATATACCATACCCGATGAAATTTGCTGCGGCGGTATTTTTATTGACCCGGGTGTGCTTGTGGACGATGACGGACGCACATATATTTACTGCGGATATCTTAAATCATTCCTTGCTGAGCTTAACAGCGACAATATGTACGAGATAATCGACGGCAGCTGCATCGAGCATATCATACCATGCGAACCAAGGGAAGAAGGCGGCTTCACCGAAGATGGATCGCTTTTCTTCGAGGCTTGCTCAATGAGAAAGATCAACGGCATATACTATCTTATATATTCGCCGAAGATCGGAAGCCGTCTTGCTTATGCGACTTCCGACAAGCCGACAGGTCCGTTCACATACCGCGGATATATCATCGACAACGGAAAGGACTATCCCGGCGGAAACGATCATGGCTCGCTTGTGTGCATAAAAGGTCAGTGGTATATTTTCTATCACCGTATGACAAACGGTACTGTAATGTCCCGCCGAGACTGTGTTGAAAAGGTCGAGATACTGCCGGACGGAACTATCCCCGAGGTCGAAATGACATCTCTCGGATTTGAGGATTCGCTTTCGCCGTACAATATCACTGACGCTGAGATCGCCTGCGTAATGAAGGGCGGGGCGATCGTTACAGAGAAAAATGTGTTTGAAAGAGTTGTCACAAACATCACTGACGGCTGCGTTCTCGGATACAAATATTTCGATTTCGGCGACGACTATTCCGGCAAAACCATGATTTTTTCCGCTCTTACAAACGGCATGGGCTGTGACAGCAGGCTGCATATCCTTATTGACGGTGAGGACGGAGAAGAAATAGGTGCGTGTGACATCGGCATAGGCGGCGGTGTTGTTTCCGTTCCCGTGAAATGTGTAACGGGTCGGCATTCGGTGTTCTTTAAGGTCACTACGGATTACGGCGACGGCTGGACAGGTGAGTTCTTTAAGGGAAGAAACCTTTTTGAACTCAGATCGTTCGTGTTCATGAAATAAGCATTGCACAAAAGGTCAGTTTGTGGTATAATTGTTCCGAAAGGACGTGGCAATATGAGGATCGGATCTATCGGGTACAACTATTCGCATGACAAAGAGTTTGTCATGGACAGACCGAACGGAACGGGCTGTCCGCTCATACTTCTGGTAAAAACGGACGCAGATTTCGAGATCGGCGGGGAAAAAAGGGCAGTCAGAAAGAATTCGTTCATCTGCTTTACGCCCGATATGCCGTGCAGATATCATTCGGCGGGCGATGTATACACGGACGACTGGATGTATCTTTCGATGGACAGCACTGATTTTGAGATGTTCGCAAAGCTGGGTATCCCTGTGAATGAGCCTGTTTATCTCGGAAATATCGAGGAGCTTTCGCAGATCGTACATATTCTGGCATATGAGCATTATTCCGCAGAAGCAAATCACGAGGAGATCGAAAAGAGGTATCTTGAGATATTTGTGCTGAAGCTTGGCAGGGCGGTGCAGTCCATGTCGGCGGCAAGCCCCGGGCTTTTTGCGGAGCGGAACTATAAGCTGACACAGCTCAGAACGGCGGTATTCACCATGCCCGAAACGATAGGAAGCGTTGACGAGATGGCGGAATATGTCGGCATGAGCCGCTCGGGATTTCAGCATCTTTACAAGAAAATGTTCGGAAAAAGCGTCATCTCCGATGTTATTTCGGGACGCACGGACAGGGCAAAGCGGCTGCTTTCATCGACAAATCTCAGCGTCCGTGAGATATCGGAGCGGTGCGGATATTCGGGTGAATACAACTTCATGCGCCAGTTCAGGAAAATGACGGGCAAAACGCCCACGGAATACAGAAAAAGCCTTTGATCTCATCGTTCGGCATCTTCGGAAAGGTGCAGGATAAAGTGGCTTTTATTGAAGTCTATCAGCCCTTCGTCACGCAGTCTGCCAAGCTCTGCGGACATTGCGCTGCGTTCGACTGACAGATAATCGGCAAGCTGCTGGCGGGAAAACGGAATGTCAAATTCCGCTTTCCCGCCTTTTTTCTGCGAAACGGACGAAAGATAGGAAAGCAGCTTTTCCCGTGTCGTGCGCTTGCCCATGTGACTCAGCTTTTCACTGAACCTCAGGTTTTTCTCGGATAATTCGGTCAGCATATTCATTATGACCTTGTTTTTGAGGACGCAGCTTTCTTCATTTTCCAGCAGCTTTCGGATATTCAGCCAAAGCACTCTGCACGGCGTATCTGCGAACACGCTGACGTTCATGACAGCATTCGGCGTGCATGCAAAGGACTCGGCGAACATATCGCCCGATTCGATACCTGCGACTATATTTCGGTTGCCCCAGAAATCCTCCTGGACTATCAGGACGCTGCCCGAAAGGACAAGTCCCGCTGAATTTGTCCTGCTGCCTGCGTGAAGAATGCAGCAGCCCTTCGGGTAGCTTTTTTCGCCTTCGGAAAGGCACTCAGTTATCTCACTGATACCTTCGTCGGACATTCCCGCAAAGAGGGAGCATTTTTTTATTATCTCAATATTTTCCGTCATGATAATTCTCCTTTGTTGGATTTACAACAGACTTTTTGTTCTCATTATAGTAAAATGATGATGCAAAGTCAAGCGGGGGACGCAATATATCGGCGTGATGCTCGCTTGGGATTTTGGAAACAGCATACTGACAGCAGGACTTTTTTACAGATATGACAAAGGAAACGCTGATTTAGCAAGGCTGTAAATATCAGAAAGTAAAATTATCCGAAAAAAGTGAGGAAAAAATCATGATAAGAAAAATTATCCATATTGATGAAGAAAAGTGCAACGGCTGCGGAGCGTGTGCGAATGCGTGCCACGAAAGCGCAATAGTAATGGTCAATGGCAAGGCTAAGCTGCTGAGGGACGATTACTGTGACGGTCTTGGCGATTGTCTGCCTGCGTGTCCCGTGAATGCGATATCTTTCGTTGAGCGTGAAGCGGCGGCTTATGATGAGGAGGCTGTCAAGGCGCATATTGCGGCGAAAAAAGCTGCGCCCATGCCGTGCGGATGTCCCGGAAGCAATGCAAGAAAGATCGAGCGAAAGGAAAACGGTCCGTGCGAGGTGCATGACATGGAAAGCCGTCTTATGCAGTGGCCCGTGCAGATAAAGCTGCTGCCCGTGGAAGCGCCTTATTTTGACGGCGCAAAGCTGCTTATCGCCGCAGACTGCACGGCTTATGCATATGCAAATTTCCATGAGAAATTCATCAGGGGACATATCACTGTCATCGGCTGTCCGAAGCTTGACGGGGTTGATTACACCGAAAAGCTGACGGAGATAATCCGCAGAAACGACATAAAGAGCGTGACTGTTGTAAGAATGGAGGTGCCTTGCTGCGGCGGCATTGCTATGGCTGCGGAGAATGCGCTGCGTGCAAGCGGAAAGTTTATCCCGTGGCAGGTAGTTACGATCTCGACTGACGGAAATATTATCGACAGATAAAAATACAATGCGGCGTATGGGCGGCTTTGGGAGCTTGCTTGTGTGCCGCTTTTTATTTATGTAAAAAATAATACTTGAACTGTACTTTATAATGTGTTATAATCATTTTATGTATGCAATCTGATGTTTTATATAAAAGGAATGATCACATGACAGTTTATCTTGATAATGCCGCTACGACAAAGCCCTGCGAGGCTGCCGTTCAGGCAGTAATAAACAATATCACGCTGGATTACGGAAACCCGTCATCGCTGCATAAGCTGGGAATAAAGGCGGAGGAAACTATTCGTGAGGCAAGAAAGGCAGTCGCTGCGGGACTTGTCTGCGATCCCGATTGCCTGTACTTTACTTCGGGCGCAACCGAAAGCAACAATACGGCACTGTTCGGCGCTGCCGACAAGTACGGAAAGCGCAGAAAAAAGCTGGTCATATCGGCTGTTGAACATTCGTCTGTTGCCGCGTCCGCCAAAAGGCTGGAGGACATGGGCTTCGAGGTCGTCAGGGTCTATCCCGACATAAGGGGAGAGATATCTGCGGAGGATATCATCGCCGCTGCCGATAACAATACTTTCCTTGTGTCATGCATGCTCGTCAACAACGAAACGGGAACTATCCACCCCGTAAAGAGGGCGTTTTCTGCGATAAAAAGGCTTTATCCCGAGTGTGTTACGCACTGCGATGCCGTTCAGGGATTTATGAAGATACCGATAAAGGCGGCTGATCTTCATGCGGATATGATAACCGTCAGCGGACATAAAATACACGCTGTCAAGGGTGTCGGCGCACTTTATGTCAAGAAGGGGATACATATTTCTTCGCTCATTTACGGCGGCGGACAGGAAAAGGGATTCCGCCCAGGAACGGAGTCTGTGCCGCTGATAGCTGCTTTCGGTGCTGCTGCGGATTATATGCGTCCCGAGATAAAGACGAATTATGCGAATGCGGAGGAGCTTAACGGATATCTCAGGAAAAAGCTGGAAAGGCTTCCGTATGTCACGATAAATTCCCGTGCGGACGAGTGCTCGCCTTATATACTGAATTTTTCGGCTGAGGGTATTCGTTCGGAAACCATGCTTCACTGGCTGGAATCCAACGATGTGTACATTTCCAGCGGATCGGCATGCTCAAAGGGAGCGAAAAGCCCTGTTATCGCCGCAATGAAGCTGAAGGACAGCCTTGCGGATTCCGCACTCAGAGTATCGCTCTGCCATACCACTACATACGGTGACATTGACGCTCTTGTGAAATATCTCGAGCTTGGATATGAAAAGCTTGCCAAGGTAAAAAAATAATTGAATGGAGATAAAAAAGTGAAAGAAATTTTTCTGCTCAAAGAGGGCGAGATCGTTTTAAAGGGTCTTAACAAAAGAAACTTCGAGGAGGCTTTCGTCAAGAACCTCAGACACAGACTGAAGCCGCTCGGACATTTTGAATACACAAGATCGCAGTCCACAGTTTACGTTATCCCGTCTGATGATGTTGATGCCGATGAAGCTTTTGACAGATGCTGCAAGGTATTCGGTGCTGCTGCCGTATGCCGTGCTGTTGTTTGTGAGAAGAATATGGACGACATCGCAAAGACAGCCTGCGAATATCTTGAGGACGTTCTGCCGTACAAGCGCACATTCAAGGTTGATGCAAAGCGTTCGGACAAGCATTTCCCGATGAAATCCCCCGAGATATGCGCTGAGATAGGCGGCGTTCTTCTCGATAAATTCCCGAACCTTACCGTTGATGTTAAGAACCCCGAGATCACGGTAACAGTTGAGATACGTGATAAAAATGCGTATATCCATGCTGTAAGGGTGAGCGGCGCAGGCGGTATCCCTGTCGGAACATCGGGCAAGGCTATGCTGCTGCTTTCGGGCGGTATCGACAGCCCTGTTGCCGCTTATATGATGGCGAAGAGAGGAATAAGCGTTGAGGCTATCCACTTTGCCGCACCGCCTTACACATCAGAGCGTGCAAGAATGAAGGTCGAGCGTCTTTGCGAGAAGCTTACGCCTTACTGCGGAGATATAAAGTTTTTCTGCGTTCCGTTCACCAAGATACAGGAAGCATTGAGGGACAACTGCCCCGAGGAGCTTTTCACTATTATAATGAGAAGGCTTATGATGGAGATAGCTCAGAGGATCGCTGTCAGGGAGAACTGTCTTGCTCTTATCACGGGCGAGAGCGTAGGTCAGGTAGCCAGCCAGACTATCGGTGCTATGGTCTGCACCGATGCTGCGTGCAGAATGCCTGTTTTCCGTCCCGTTATCGGTATGGATAAGACGGAGATCATCGAAATATCCAGAAAAATAGATACATTTGAAACTTCAATCGAGCCTTATGAGGACTGCTGTACGGTATTTACGCCTAAGCATCCGAAAACACGTCCCGTATTGGAGGAGGTCGTTAAGGCACAGGAAAGCTTCGATTTTGAACCGCTTATCGCTGAGGCTGTTGAAGGCACAGAGTTAAAGGTAATCAAACTGTAATATTCAGGCAGAATTCACAGCGTATTCACTGAAAATTTGCTCTTTCACTTATGGAAATGGGCAAGAGCGTGAAAATATATTTGTGCATAATGACAATAAAACAGCTCGAAACTTGACAAATCGGTTACAATGTTGTACTATACTAATAAATGGACTTGCTGTAACCTTTTGAAGTTTGGTGTGTTTTGCGATACTTATAAGGTTTGAGGTGAAAAAATGGCAATGTCCAAGTCCGCTCAAGCGGCATATAAAAAAGCTGTCAAAGCCAAGAAGAAGAAAAAAAGAGGGCATTGGCTCCTTATACAGAAAGGCGACAGCTTTAAAGAAATTCTCAGCAAGATAATTACCCAGATCGCTGTTGTAGTGCTTGCCGGCTGTATCGTTATCCTCGGAAACGAGGCGAGATTAATGCTCGAAACGCATCAGCTGAATACATCGCTGCAGTATATATATCAGAACCTTTCATCAGCTGTTTCAAACGCAGTCGGAGGCGATACCATAACTCCAGCTGCCGAGGAGCTTCTGAAGATAAATCCCGACACGGTAGGCTGGATAACTATCGAGGGGACAAATGTAAATCTTCCCGTTGTTCAGCGCAAGGCGGATAATTATGAGGACGGCAATATGTATTACCTGACTCATGCGTTCGACGGCTCAAACAATAAGGCGGGAACTATCCTGCTCGATTACCGTGACACGCTTACCGCTAAGGAGCGTTCGGAAAATCTTGTGATATACGGCCATAATCAGAGGGACAAGTCAATGTTCGGAGATCTGGCGCAGTATAAGCACAGTCTTGAATTCTATCAGTCCCATCCGACTGTAACATTCAGTTCAAATTACCGCACTGATGTCTATAAGATTTTTGCGTATTTTGTAACTGCAATTAATCCCGAGCAGACGAGGGACGGCTTCATTTTTGATTATCACAACTATATAAATTTCGACAGCAACGAGACATATGACACATTTGTAAATCTTGCTATGGAGCGTTCGCAGATAATTACGGACGTTGATATCAAGTACGGCGATGAATTTATCACTCTGTCTACGTGCAGCAACGAGTTTGAACCGTCAAGGTTTGTTATCATGGCAAGAAAGGTCAGGGAAGGCGAGGATCCGTCGGTCGATGTATCCAAGGCATATCTTAATCCAAATGCGAAGGAACCTGACTGGGATGTAATTTACGGATAATCAGAGGTATTATATATGTCCGAAAAGAGAAGCTTTGCGGAGAGATTTATCCCGCAGAAAACAGATTCAACAGGTGAAATAATCAGGAAGATCTCAGTTATATTAGTGATCTTTCTGCTGCTGTTTGCGGCAGGATCTGGCTGCCCGGGGACGGGAGCGTGCAAAGGCCCTGACCTGGGACGCTGCGGCGCAGGATCTGATGCAGGTGTATCAGGAGCTCATATAAGGAGGCACCCATGGCAGGACTGCGGATCTTGCAGGTGAATAAATTCTATCCTCCCCACATCGGGGGCATCGAAACCGTGGTGCAGCAGGTGTCCGAAGGGCTGAAGGATCGGGCACAGGTGTCCGTACTGGTATGCCAGCCCCGGGGCAAGGGCATCCGGGAGGAATACGGCGGCGTATCCGTCACCCGGTGCAGCACCTGGCGGACGGTGGCGTCCTGTCCTGTATCCTTTTCCTTTTTCCGGGCATTTCGCCGGATGGCAAAGGAGGCGGACGTGATCGAGTGCCACCTGCCCTTCCCCCCGGCGGATCTGGCATGCCTGCTGTCCCGGACAAGGAAACGGGTGGTCATCGCCTGGCACAGCGATGTGGTCAAGCAGAAACGGCTGCTGACGCTGTACAAGCCCATTCTCCGTCGGTTTTTGCGCCGGGCGGACGCCATCATCGTTGCCACACAGGGGCATATTGACAGCTCCGCCTTTTTGCAGCCCTATCGGGACAAGTGCGTGGTGATCCCCTACGGCATTGACACTGCCGCTTATCTGCATGCCCCGGCAGCACCCATTCTCACGGAAAAGCTCCAGGGCAAGCCCTTGAAAAAGCTGCTGTTTGTAGGGCGGCTGGTATATTACAAGGGGGTGGATGTGCTGCTGCGGGCATTTGCCAGGACAGAGGGCTGCGCCCTGTTTTTGGCGGGAGAAGGGG
>USNJ01000084.1 GCA_900556055.1 uncultured Ruminococcus sp. | reverse complement strand
TTCCTCAAGCCCGCGGAATGCTTCGGGAACACGGTATTCTTTTTCAAAAACGATCTTTGATACCAGCTCGTCAACAAGTCCGCTTTGCCTTGGAATTCCGAATTTTTCCGGGAAATCGCTGTGGATCTTAGCTATTGTCTTTATCTCCATTTTTATCTCTTTTCCTGATCTCATGCACGGTCGATCTTTCGTGCGGCTTTGTCTCAATTATCGAGCGGATCGCCTTTTCAACGGCTTTGACTTCATCATGAAATTCTGAAGCAGGCACTCTGTATGCACCGTTTCCGAGAATGATTATCTGTTCAGCGCCGTCAGATGTCGCAACACGCACACGATGATCCTTTCCAAGCTCATGACTGACCTTTTCGATATACATATCCGCTGTTTCCGCTTCCTTTGTATAAACAACGCTTATGTTATGGACCTGCTCAATATTCCGATGATTTCCCTTTATTTTATATGCATCGAAAACAAGGATCACATTATTCTGCTTAAAACCCTGATAATTGCAGAGGATATTGATAAGCGTGTTTCTTGCAAGATCGAGATTGTCCTTTGCAAGCCTGTTCAGCTCGTCCCATGCGAAAATGATGTTATATCCGTCAACAAGCAGATATTCCGGACCTTTAGGCAGGGGAGAAGGCTTTGACGGCTTCTGCTCAGCTGTTCTTTCGGTATGCATCGCATATCTCGGGCTGCGGTCGATCTTGCCGTATGTTCTTTCGAATATTGCCATCAATTCGTCATCGTCAGCAAGACGGGAGCGGTATGATGAGAGCTGCTGCTGTGATATCTCTTCATCTTCATTGCGTTCAGGTTTCATTATGCTCGGCAGATGCATATGCTCGGGTACTTCGTCCCACTTTACAACATATCCCGCACCATGCGAACAGAAGATGCTGTCGGCTGAATTATCAATGTCCGAATCCGCATCATAGGCTATTTCCTCAATAACTTTTTCCGTGTTATGGCATGGAAAATATCCCTTGACTTCCATTGAAAGCCTGCCTTTTCCGCCGGTGTATGCGGTCACTTCGCTCTGATAATCCTGCATTTCCGAAACGGGTGCAGAGCCTGATATTACTGCATTTTCTCCGACAGTCAGCGGCGGTGAAAGCTCTGCCGATCTGTTCTGAAGATCGGTCATGGCACGTCCGACATATGTCTGCGGAATATCCAGCGTGAAATTGTACCAAGGTTCAAGAAGCACGCTTTCGGCTGAACGAAGTCCCTGGCGTACTGCACGATAGACAGCCTGCCTGAAATCTCCGCCCTCGGTATGTTTGATGTGAGCCTTGCCCGATCTCAGGGTTATCCTCATGTCGGTTATCGGCGAACCCGTCAGCACGCCGAGATGCTGCTTTTCTTCGAGATGCGTAAGCACAAGTCGCTGAAAATTCAGCGAAAGGACCTCTTCACGGCAGTCCGATGCAAAATGAAGTCCGCTTCCTCTTTCGGCAGGTTCAAGCAGGAGATGAACTTCCGCATAATGCCGCAGCGGTTCATAATGTCCGACTCCCTCAGCAGGCGATGCGATAGTTTCCTTATATGCAATAGTTCCGTTCCCGAATGACACGTCCATGCCGAAGCGGTCTGATATAACTGTTTTCAATATTTCAAGCTGGATCTCGCCCATCAGCCTTATGTGTATCTCGTTCAGCTGTTCATTAAGCGTGACCTTCAGCTGCGGATCTTCCTCCTCAAGCTTTCTCAGACAGGTGAGAGCCGTGTGGATATCTGCATCTGGCGGCAGTATGACTTTGTATGACAGAACAGGTTCAAGCACGGGACGTTCTGCTGTGCGTTCAAAGCCGAGTCCTTCTCCCGCATATGTCTTGGCAAGTCCCGTGACAGCGCAGACAGTGCCTGCCGGAGCATCTTCGGCTGTTGAATATTTTGTTCCCGAGTATATGCGTATCTGGCTGACTTTTTCGTCAGTTTCGGGGATAAGGCTTCTGACCTTCAGCGATCCGCCCGTTATTTTCATGTGTGTAAGTCTGCTGCCGCGGTCGTTTTCGGTTATCTTGAATATTTTTGCGCCGAATTCATTTCCGTAAACAGGCTCGGTAATATATTCCGACAGACCGTCAAGCAGTTCGGAAATTCCCTGCATTTTCAGTGCCGATCCGAAATAGCATGGGAAAACACGCCGCTCCGAAACTGCCGCAGCTATCTCATTATCGGGGATATTTCCTGTTTCAAGAAAGCTGTTCATCATGTTTTCGTCCAGCAAAGCAAGCTCATCATACAGCTTATCCTTATCACGCTTCGGATCGAAGTCCACACATTTTCCACCGAGCTTTCTGTTCAGATCAAGCATAAGTTCTTCACGGCTGAAATGTGAGATATCCATCTTGTTTATGAAAATAAATGTCGGTATCTTATATCCCGCAAGCAGACGGCTTATGGTTTCCGTGTGGCTCTGAACGCCGTCAATGCCGCTTATCACGAGAACAGCGCAGTCAAGCACCTGAAGTGCGCGTTCTGTTTCTGCGGAAAAATCCACGTGCCCCGGAGTATCAAGCAGGGTAAAGATATCGCCGTTATATCTGAGCATTGCCTGCTTTGAAAAAACGGTTATGCCTCTGTTTCGTTCGATCTCAAAGGTATCGAGAAATGCATCGCCCTTATCGACTCTGCCAAGCTTACGTATTTCGCCGCTTCTGTAAAGCATAGCCTCGGATAACGTGGTTTTTCCCGCATCGACATGGGCGGTCATGCCTATAACAATTCTTTTCATCCAATCGTTCCAATCAAAAAACATTCAATATTATTTTATCATAATTTCAGCTGTATTTCAATGTTTTTATGCAAAAAAATCCCCTCAGACCCGTCCGGTTTTTCGGACTGTGAACTGAGGGGATATATCACTTATTATTGTTCGGGTGAGCTTTGTACAAGTGAATACAGATTCGTATCATCTCCGCTTATCTCAACGCCTTTGACATTGAAAAGCTCGGTTACAGTCACAAACTGGTATCCCTGTTCCTGAAGTGCTGGAATGATCTTGTCAAGCGCAGCAACAGTCTGGAAGTTGTTGTATGAGTCATGGAGCAGGATTATAGCTCCATCCTGCACCTGTTCAAGTGTGCGTTCTGTACGCTCGTCGATCGTTACCTTCGGATCCCAGTCATCGCAGCCGAATCCGCAGATAAACGGCTTGTCTATATTCTGATACATAGTATCATTTACGGCGATATACGGAGGTCTGAAAAACGGTGCGGGCTTGCCGATTATCTCCATAAGCCTGTCATCAACATAGCTTATTTCCTCTTTGATCTCATCGGCAGTCATCTGATTCATATAGCTGTGAGTTTTTGAGTGGCTGTCTATCTCGCAGCCCATGTCATATGCACGCTTTACGATATCCTTGGTTTCATCGGTTATGTTTGTTCCGACAAGGAAAAAAGAAGCGGTAACGCCGTATTCTTCAAGCTTGTTCAGGACCTGAACGGTTGTCACTGTGTTTGGTCCGTCGTCAAAAGTAAGTGCAACGACAGGCTTATCCGGATCAATTTCACGCATTGTTGTTTCCTCCGTGACTTCTGCGGAAGATGTTTCGGAAGATGATGTTTCCGCAGTGCTTATATTTGCCGTGCCGCAGCCCGATAAAGACAGAACAGCGGCTATTATCATAGGAAATATTTTTTTCATATTTACCAGCCCATTACCGATTTGATCTCAGCGGTCAGTTCTTCGGCAGCCTTGTCATGAGTTGCTGCGGTCGGATGCCAGTCAGCGGCATATCCGAGAGAGCCGTCCTGTGAAGAGAACATGAATGTGTGGATGTTTGTATCGCCTGTTTCGGCGGTATACGCATCTGCTGCCTTCTGTACAGCGGGGAAGAGGTTCTGTCCCATAATGCCGAGGGTGCAGAAAATCGTGGCATCGGGGTTCTTATCGCGTATTTTCTTCAGAAATTCAACATATGCATCCGTATATTCCTGCTGCTTTTCAGCATCGTTCTTGCAGTAGCTGTCGTCATTTGTTCCGAGATTGATAACGACAACATCGGGGACATAATTGGAAAATTCCCATGTCAGTGCGCTGGGACTTTTTGTTTTTGCAAACTGACCGTATGAAAAACCGACCTTGTTGTAGAACTTCGGCATTGTCTGACCCGACTTCTTTTCATTCGGATTATCCGTCCAGCCTGAGATTATGCCGTGTCCGCTGAGGGATACCATGCTGTAATCAGCGTCCAGTGCCTCGGCGGTCTTATATGCATATGCTTTGGTCACATCCTCGGTAGCGGTCGAGAAGTGATGATTTTCGTCCTCATCATCAACACCGTATCCGCATGTGATGGAATCTCCGACAAATTCTATCTTATGTGTCTTGGGCTCAGTCGGAACGATGGTTTCATCTCCCGCAATAGTGATAGGCTTGATACCCATTGTTGACATAGCAGCTTCAGACAGCTTTACTACCTTGACATTGACTGTCTTTGCTTCATCGCTTTCAAATGCAGTAACTGTTTTTGCAGGCTGATCCATTACTTCGTCAACAACACGTTCACCGTCAACATAGACAGCAAATCTTGCGTAGTTTTCGTTATTGTCCTTAACTTCGGATACTCCGTCGCCGACAAGATCAAGGTCGAGTTTTTTTCCTGTGTATGAGAAATCAACTCCTGTGCCTGAAAATGCGAGCCAGAGTGTGTCGTCCATAAGATATGTACGTCCGAGCTGCTTGACGTTAGATGAGTCTGCGATAACTGTTTTCACTGTTTTTTCCTCCATTGATGAAATTGCCGTCTCATTCGGCTCAGCAGCGCTTTTTTCTGCACATGCGGAAAAAGAAACGCACAATACAGCACATAAAGCTGCCGCTGCGATCCTGGATAATTTCATAATATACTCCCTCACCGAGAAACCGTTTTCATTCTGAAAAAGCTTCTCATAAAATCATATACACTCATTATAGCATATTTTTGAGCGTTTGCAAAGTGTTTTTGACAAAAAAATCAGAAAAAAGCCGCTTCGGAAAATCCGAAACGGCTGAAATGTCAGACAGCAAACTGGCTGTTGTAAAGGTTTGCGTAAAATCCGTCCTTTTCAAGCAGCTGTTCATGATTGCCCTGCTCGATGATGTGTCCGTCCTTCATAACTAGGATAACATCTGCTTCGCGGATAGTAGACAGTCTGTGTGCAACGATGAAGCTTGTTCTGCCTTTCATAAGGCGTGAGAAAGCTTCCTGTATCTTTATCTCTGTACGTGTGTCGATAGATGATGTTGCTTCGTCGAGAATAAGCATAGGCGGCAGGCAGAGCATTACTCTTGTGATGCATAGCAGCTGCTTCTGTCCCTGGGAAAGGCTTCCGCCGTCCTCACCGATAACGGTGTCATAGCCGTTCGGGAGACGCTTTATAAAGCTGTGCGCATGTGATGCCTTGGCAGCTTCGATTATCTCTTCATCTGTTGCATCGGGCTTGCCCATTATGATATTGTCCCTGATCGTTCCAGATTTCAGCCATGTTTCCTGAAGCACCATTCCGTAGCTGCTTCTAAGACTGTTTCGTGTAACATCACGGATATCCATGTTTTCAACGCTTATTGATCCGCTGTTTACATCGTAAAATCTCATAAGCAGGTTGATAATGGTTGTTTTTCCGCAGCCCGTGGGTCCGACGATAGCGATCCTCTGACCGGGCTTGACATCAAGGCTCAGACCTTCGATAAGCTTCTTTTCGGGGACATAGGAAAATTCAACGTCCTTGAGAGAAACATTTCCCTTAGCGTCAGTGATCTCGGGAGCGTTTTCAGCTTCGGGGATCTGCGGCTGCTCTTCGATAAGCTCAAAAAGTCCCGCGGCACACGCAAGTGCATTCTGAAGCTCGGTGACAACGCCTGAGATCTCGTTGAAAGGCTTTGTGTACTGGTTTGCGTAGGAAAGGAAGCAGGAGAGCTGACCGACTGTGAACGGGTTTACTGTGCCTGCCGTTGCGATGCAGGCAAGTGCGCCGGCAAGTGCAACGCCTGCGTAAACAACGCTGTTTACGAAACGTGTTGCGGGGTTTGTTATGGACGAATAGAAGATAGCACGGAGTGAGCATGAAGCAAGTCTGCCGTTTATCTCATCGAATTTTTCGAGGGATTCCTTTTCGTGCATAAATGCCTGAACTACCTTCTGACTGCCGATCATTTCATCTATGAATGCGGTCTGTTCGCCTCTTGTTTCCGACTGAAGACGGAACATTTTATATGTTTTTCCCGCGATGAATTTTGCGATAAAAAGTGAAAGGGGAGTGAGCAGGATAACAACAAGTGCGATCTTCGGGTTGATAGTCAGCATAAAGATCAGTGTGCCGAGGATCGTCACAACGCCTGTGAAAAGCTGTGTGAATCCCATAAGCAGACCGTCCGCAAACTGATCCGCATCTGCTATGACCTTATTGACGATCTGTCCGTATGGATGAATGTCGATGTAGCTCAGCGGAAGTATCTCGATCTTGCGGAATGCTTCATTTCTTATGTCACGGACAATGTGATAGGTTATCCTGTTGTTGACGGTGTTCATAAGCCACTGGAAAAGTGCCGTTGCCGCAACGATTATGCCTATTTCAAGCAGGATAGATGCAATGCCTTTGAGATTGACATCGCCCTTGCCGACGATCATGTCAATAGCACGTCCGATAAGGATAGGCGCATAAAGTGTGAGAGCAACTGTGGCTGCTGCAAAGATGATCGAGCAGATCATAAGCGGCAGATGTCCCTTGACATAGCGAAGGACCTTTTTCAGTGTTTCTTTTTGAATGCTCTGTTTTTTTTCACTCATTTATACCGCCTCCTTTTTGAACTGTGAGCTGTAAATTTCATTGTAAATATTGCAGGTCTTAAGAAGATCGTCATGCTTTCCGATGCCGACGATCTTTCCGTCATCGAGAACGATTATCTGATCTGCGTGCATGATGGACGATGTTCGCTGAGATACTATAAATACGGTAGGAACGTAGCCAAGCTCTCTGAGCGATCTTCTCAGTGCTGCATCTGTTGCAAAGTCAAGAGCTGACGCACTGTCGTCAAGTATGAGGATCTCGGGATTCTTTACAAGCGCCCTTGCTATGGTAAAGCGCTGTCTTTGACCGCCCGAAAGATTTTTTCCGTTCTGCTCGATAACGAAATCAAGACCGCCCTTGCTGTCTATAACTTCCTTTGCCTGTGCAGATGCTATTGCGGACATTATCTCGCTGTCGGTTGCATCTTCCTTGCCCCATTTCATGTTATCGCGTATCGTTCCCTTGAAAAGAACAGCCTTCTGGGGAACAATGCCTATTTTGCTGCGAAGCTCTTCAAGTGAATAATCCTTGACATTTGCACCGTCAACAAGAACCTCACCGCTTTCGGCATCGCGGTATCATATTGACAAGCGAGGATTTTCCCGAACCCGTTCCGCCGATTATACCAACAGTTTCGCCCTTTTTGACGGCGAATGTCATGTCCGTGAGCGATTCAGCGCCCGCATTTTTATATTTCAGTGATGCATGGCGGAATTCAACTGCATACTTAGATTCGGAAGTGATATGTGTTTTCTCATTGAATTCAAGGCTGGATCTGATCTCAAATACAGACTGTATTCTGTTTCCGCAGGCAACGCTCTTTGTGATGTTGATGATAAGATTTGCAAGCTTGATAAGCTCAACAAGTATCTGCGACATAAGATTGTAGAGCGCAACTACCGTACCCTGTGTGAGTATGCCGGCTTCAACACGGACAGCGCCTGTCTGTATCAGCCAGATTATAGCAAGGTTAATTATAACATAGGTGAGCGGGTTCATGAGTGCGGAGATCTTGCCGACAAATTTCTGAGTGGAGGTCAGCTCCTCATTTCTCCTCTCAAACTCATCTATCTCCTCGTTTTCCTTGCAGAATGCACGTATAACACGCACACCTGTGAGATTTTCACGTGTGATGCCAAGTACCTTGTCAAGCTTCTGCTGTACCTTTTTATAAAGAGGTATGCACCAGAGCATGATGCCGAATACCACCAGGGACAGCACTGGAATGGCTGTTGCAAAGATCAGCGCTGCCTTTACATCAATGGTGAACGCCATAATCATGGCGCCAAATACCACAAAAGGAGAGCGCAGCAGCAGCCGGAGGGTAAGGTTCACGCCTGACTGCACCTGATTCATGTCACTGGTCATTCTTGTTATCATTGTAGATGTTCCGAGAGTGTCTATCTCGGTGTACGAAAGCTTCTGGATATGTTCGAAAAGTGCGTGCTTAACGTCCTTTACGAAATATACCGATGCTTTTGCCGCAAAATACTGTGCGGTGATGGAGAATGCAAGTCCCGTTACGCCGAGCAGAATAAGCAGCAGACACATTCTTACGACATATCCCTTGTCGCCTGCGGCAATGCCGTTATCTATGACAGCGGCGATAACAAGCACTGCTTCGATGCACTTGAAAAGAGGTCCCAAGATGCATTCTTTTTTGTAGTTCTTCATATAGCGCAGAAGTTTCTTCACAAAAATATACCCCCATGTGATTGATTTTATTTTGTCCTTATTGTATAATAAAAATTACAACTTCATTATTATAGCACACTTTCTGATATTATAAATATATAACTCTTTAACGGACTATACGAATTTTATATAGCTATGATACAGCTTTGATATATCATTGATACGGGAGCAGATAGATATGGATATAAAACAGCTGAAATATTTTACGGCAGTTGCTG
>USNJ01000083.1 GCA_900556055.1 uncultured Ruminococcus sp. | reverse complement strand
CATTTATATGGATTTTTGTTTCATCATCGAAGCTGTATCCGCCATTGTAACGGGATATTTTCTCCAGCATCGCATCCCACTCGGGAGATATACTTTCGAGCGTTCCCATCATTTTTATCATATCATCCGACAGACCGGGAAACGACGGCTCATTATCCGCAGACTGCGTATTTTCCGCACATATCCGGCATATCTCATCATACTGTTCGCAATCCAGCAGCGGCTGTATCCGCTTTGCTGTTGCACACAGCCTGCGCAGAGAATCAAACACATCTCCGTCAGCCGACAATATGCGGAATGCCGCACTTCTCACCCCGAGAACAGCATTTTCAAAGCCGTCCTCCGACTGCGGTTCGGGTCTGTCAAGCGAAAATTTTCCTCGCCTGCCGAGGATTATTTCAGCCGCCGCTTCACAGCATAAGCCTATGCCCGTTTCCGTGCCGAATGACAGAAAATTGCGGAATCTCGGGTGATCCGTGCATATATTTCCGAGCGCATCGCTTCCGAGATTTATGTAGACATCACACAGATTTTTGTCGTTCAGAAAAGGACATCGTTCATGCTCATCAAGAATGAAGCTGTGTACACCGTCCTCATCTGTACGTATACATTCGGCAACACGCTTTTCAAACTCACCGCCGCAATTTTTATAATGTAAATATGTTGCATCGTCAATATCTATTTCCCAGCCTATACAGCAGTTATCGCTGCATTCTGAGGCTATGCATTTAAACTTTGAATAATAATCGGGATAAAAATCCATATCCATCACCTGAAATAAAAAATATGTCCGCACCGCAGTACGGACACACTTATTATATCACCCGAAAAACAATATGTCAATCACGGAACGAGTGCGTATTTCTTCTTGTAATCCTTGTATTTTCCGCCGAATTCCTCGTCCTGCTCATGCACATGGTCGATATAGCTGTGAACATCGAAAACATTGTCCCTGCTCTGTATAAGCGTTATCGCAATGTTCGAGCAGTGGTCAGCGACACGTTCGAGATCTGTGAGCAGGTCGGTGAAGATAAATCCCATCTCCATAGTGCTGAATCCGTCACGCAGGCGGTCGATCTGACGTGTTTTTATCTCCGAACGCAGCTCGTCGATGACCTCTTCCAGCGGCTCAACCCTGAGCGCATCCTCGGCACTGCCGCTGCGGAAGGCTTCAAACGACAGCGAAACTATCTCCTTGACCGCCTCCGATATCACCTTGATATCGCTGACTGCCTCTTCGGGAAATTCCAGTTCCTTTTCCTTCAGCTCCCTTGATGATTCCATTATGTTCACAGAATGGTCGCTTATTCTTTCGAGATCGCCTATCGTGTGGAGAAGTCCGGATATCCTTGAGCTGTCGGATGCCGAAACATCGTGACCCGCAAGCTTTACGAGATATGTGCCTATCCTGTCCTCATAAGCGTCCGCAAGACTTTCGCTTTCTGTTATCTCCACAGCTGTCTTATCGCTGTATGCGCCTATCATATTGATCGCATCAACGATGGATTTTTCAACATTCACCGACATTTTTGCAGATACCTCGGCACACTGCTCGACTGCATATGACGGAGTTGCAAGAAATCTTTCATCAAGCAGACGAAATCCGTTGTCAGCGTTTTCGCCGTCCTTGACCGTAAGCGTCGCAAGCTTTTCAAGCTGCTTGTTGAACGGCAGCAGAACAGCCGTTGCAAGGACATTGAACACCGTATGCACGACCGCAATATTCAGCTCATTCACAGGTCCGTCGATAAACGAAAATTTGAATATCGCATTGAAAGTGTAAAACACCAAAAGGAAAATAGTAGTTCCGATAATATTGAAATAAAGATGGATAAACGCCGCACGCTTTGCGTTTTTATTAGTTCCGACGCTGGATATCAGTGCAGTTGCGCATGTTCCGATGTTCTGTCCCATAATAATAGGTATAGCTGCGCCGAATGTGATGGCTCCGGTTGAAGAAAGTGCCTGAAGTATTCCGACAGATGCCGAAGAGCTCTGGATAACGGCTGTAAGCAGTGCACCCGCAAGCACGCCGAAAACAGGATTTGAGAACATTGTCAGTACAGATGTAAATGTCGGATCGTCCGCAAGCGGCTGGACTGAGGTACTCATTGTATCCATTCCGAACATAAGAAGTGCAAATCCAAGGCAGATCGTTCCGACCTCTTTCTTTTTTTCGCTTTTGCAGAACATATAAAGCACAATGCCCGCAAGTGCGATAACAGGCGAAAAATTCGTCGGTTTGAGAAGGTTTATCAGCAGACCGTCGCCCTGAAGTCCCGTAAGGCTCAGTATCCACGCCGTAACTGTCGTTCCTATGTTTGCGCCCATGATAACACCCGCCGCCTGGCTCAGCTTCATGATGCCCGAGTTTACAAAACCCACGACCATTACAGTAGTCGCAGATGACGACTGAATTACGGCAGTTACCGCAAGTCCCAGAAATACGCCTTTTATCGGGCTTGAAGTAAGCTTTTCAAGGACCTTTTCAAGCTTTCCGCCCGACAGCTTTTCAAGGCTTGTACCCATAATATTCATTCCGAAAAGAAAAAATGCAAGACCGCCCAGCAAGGAGAAAAATGAAAAAATATTCATGATGATTTTACAACCTTTCACACATTTTACGCTTGTTCTTATCATTTTACAGTCTATCTTAACAATGTAAAATCATCGGCTGCGCTGTGTAAAATCTGTGTAAAATCGCAAATTGCATTTTATATTGATATTTTTTGTTGAATATGCATAAAATAATATCCCGTAATAAATTATCCATTGACATATTCGCACAGATATAATATGATATTAATGCAGCCATCGCTGCAAATCCAAAAAGGTGTTGACTAATTTATGAACTGTATCGAAATTTCCGAGATAAACAGACGGATAAAAGAATCTCCCCAGTCATTCGCAGATGAAAGCGAGGCCGTATACCACGCTCAGCTTCACGAAGCAGCCAAAAAGATCGCAGCAGACAAGGACAGCTGCCCCGTCGTGCTGATATCGGGTCCCTCCGGCTCAGGCAAAACGACAACTGCACTCAGAATAGGAAATATCCTCCAGAGCGAGGGTATCCCTGCACACATAATCTCAATGGATAACTATTTTCTCCCCGGCGAAACGACGGATCTCCCGACAAACGAGGACGGCTCAATAGATCTTGAATCCCCATACAGGCTTGATATTCCGCTTCTGAACAAGCACATAAACATGATAAACAACTGTGAAACCGTTGAAATACCTGTGTTTGATTTCGCAACGCAATCACGTCCCCGAGCGGTCATGATGAAGCGAAGCAAAAACGAGATCGTTATATTCGAGGGCATACATGCGCTCAATCCCGAAGTTATGGGACAGGTCAGCAGCTTTGCCAAGGGGATCTACGTCAGCGTGCGTACAAGAATAATGTCCGCAGACGGCGCAGTTATGCACCCGAGGCTTATCCGCCTGCTCCGCCGCATAAACCGTGACAGGCTTTTCAGAGGACGCAGCATCGGCGAGATATTCACACTTTTCGACAGCGTTTCAAAGGGTGAGGATCTGTATATCATGCCGTTCAAGGATCGTGCATCCGTCGAGATCGACACATTTCTTGCATATGAAGCATCCGTTTACAAAAACGCCGTTTACGATGACCTGCTGAAATGTTCATCTCTGACGGATAATGAAGATTACCGCACGATTTGTGCATTTCTGAAAGAGCTGGAGGCAATGGACGTTAAATATTCGCCTAAAATCTCGCTTATACGTGAATTCGTCGGCGGAAGCGATTACGATTATTAAAAAAGGTCTGCACCTTATTGTCTGAGGTGCAGACCTTTTTATGATACGATATTATTTTACTTCAAGGATAGCTCCTCTGTTTGCAGATGTTACGAGAGATGCATATCTTGCGGAATATCCCGTTGTGATCTTGGGCTGACGGGGTGTCCACTCCGCACGGCGCTTTGCAAGCTCTTCATCGCTTACACGCAGGCTGATGCTGTGTGCGTTGATGTCGATGTCGATGATATCTCCGTCCTTTACAAGTGCGATAGGTCCGCCGACAGCAGCTTCGGGAGATACATGACCGATAGCAGCTCCTCTTGTTGCGCCCGAGAAACGTCCGTCAGTGATGAGGGCAACCGTACTTCCCTGTCCTCTTCCGACAATAGCGGATGTCGGGTTGAGCATTTCTCTCATTCCGGGGCCGCCCTTAGGTCCTTCATAGCGGATAACAACCACATCGCCGTCAGCGATCTTTCCGCTGTTGATAGCGTCAAGTGCGTCCTCCTCGCAGTCGAATACCTTTGCGGGACCCGAATGCTTCAGCATCTCGGGAGCGACAGCAGAACGCTTTACTACGCATGTATCGGGGGCAAGATTTCCCCTCAGAACTGCGATTCCTCCGTTGGGCATGAACGGATCGTCGATAGGACGGATTATCGAAGGATCCTTGTTTACGCAGCCTGCGATATTCTCAGCAACAGTTTTTCCTGTGCATGTCATGCAGCTTGTGTCGATAAGATCCTTCTTTGCAAGCTCATTGAGTACGGCATAAACGCCGCCTGCCTCATTGAGATCTTCCATATATGTATGTCCCGCAGGAGCAAGATGACAGATGTTGGGCGTTCTTTCCGAGATCTGATTTACCAGCTCAAGATCAAGCTCGATGCCGCATTCATGTGCGATAGCGGGGAGATGGAGCATTGAGTTTGTGGAGCAGCCGAGCGCCATATCAGCGGCGATAGCATTCTTGAATGCAGCCTCTGTCATTATATCTCTGGGACGGATATTCTTCTTGAGAAGCTCCATAACAGCCATGCCTGCGTGCTTTGCAAGCTTTATTCTCTCGGAATATACAGCAGGGATAGTACCGTTTCCTCTGAGTCCCATGCCGAGAACCTCAGTAAGACAGTTCATGGAGTTTGCTGTGTACATACCTGAACATGAACCGCAGGTCGGACAAGCCTTGTTCTCGAATTCCTCGACATCTTCAATGCCGAACTTGCCTGCTTTGTATGTGCCGACAGCCTCGAACATGCTTGAAAGCGAGGTCTTTCCGCCCTTTACGTGTCCTGCGAGCATAGGTCCGCCAGAAACGAACACAGTCGGAACATTGACTCTTGCAGCAGCCATCAGCAGACCCGGAACATTCTTGTCGCAGTTGGGGATCATGACAAGAGCATCGAAGTGATGAGCAAGTGCCATGCACTCTGTTGAATCTGCGATAAGGTCACGTGTTACGAGGGAATACTTCATTCCGACGTGTCCCATAGCGATACCGTCGCAGACAGCGATAGCAGGGAAAACAACAGGAGTTCCGCCCGCCATAGCAACGCCGAGCTTTACAGCCTCTGTGATCTTGTCGATATTCATATGACCGGGAACGATCTCGTTATATGAAGAAACGATGCCTACGAGAGGTCTTTCCATTTCCTCCTTAGTCATGCCGAGAGCGTTGAAAAGTGAACGCTGAGGAGCCTTGTCAACTCCGTCGCAGAAAAAATTACATGCCATGATCCATACCTCTTTTATAGATGATTTTTATATAATTGTACTATGCAAAATCCCATTTGTCAAGCATAATCGGGTAATATCGGCGCAGAAATAATTGTTGAAAATAACCAAAATCCGTTTAAATTCAGAAAATTATCCCACGGGAAAGATAAATAATGCGCTTTTCTCTTGCAAATCAGTGAAATGTGTGATATACTGAAATGTGAATTTCATGAAAGGATCTGAAACACATGGTCAACCAATATTCCGTAATTTTTCCCCTGCCCCTCCCCCTGCATATCGGATTTATTGTAATAAGCCTGATCGTTCTGGGAATACATTTCAAGATCAGAAAGGAAAAATATCAGCTTTACCTTATGCTGGGCATACTCTCAACACTGCTTATTTACGTCGATCACAGCAGCTGGTTCATAGCGCTTTTCGGTCTGGAAGAGATCGTTCTGTTTGTGCTGGCCATGATCTCGATGCATAAATATACAAAGAAGCGTGAAGCCGAGGAAGAAGCCGCAGAAGCGGAAAACAGATCCGAAAAGACGGAGGAAAAGCCTGATGAAAGCGGTAATTCTTGAAAAACAGGCAATATCTGTCGGGGATATCTCCTTTGATAAATTCCACGAAAAGTGGGATTTTACCGAGTACGAGGCCACTCACCCGTCGCAGATAACCGAACGATGCATTGACGCTGATGCCGTCCTCTGCAACAAAACACTGTTTACTGCCGATGTGATCGCATCGCTGCCGAAGCTTAAATATATCGGCGTGTGCGCTACGGGATACAATAATATCGACATCGCAGCCGCAAGCGAACGCGGCATAACCGTAACGAATGTCCCGGCATATTCGACAGATGCGGTTGCTCAGCACGTCTTTGCATTTATCCTGCATCTGACCAACAGAGTCGCTGTTTATAATCAGTCTGTCCATATCGGCGACTGGATAAATTCACCCAATTTCTGCTATTTCCCATTCCCGCTGACCGAGCTTGCGGGCAAAAATATGGGTATCATAGGCTATGGCAGCATCGGAAAAAAGGTCGCAGAGATAGCAAAAGCGTTCGGAATGAATGTTATAGTGCATACGAGAACGCCGCAGACAGACAGTTCCGTTAGATTTGCGGATCTCGACACTGTTTTTGCGGAAGCGGATTTCCTGTCAGTCCACTGTCCTCTTACCGAACAGACAAGAAAGCTTGTGAATGAACGCACGCTGTCGCTCATGAAGAAAACGGCAGTCGTCATAAACACAGCAAGAGGCCCTATCGTTGATGAAAACGCACTCAGGGACGCTCTTGTTTCAGGAAAGATCACAGCCGCAGCAGCCGATGTCATAGAAACTGAACCTATGGATCCGGACTGTCCGCTCCTCACTGCGCCGAACTGTATCCTTACTCCGCATGTCGCATGGGCACCGCTCCAGACAAGAGAGCGTCTTGTCGGCATAGTCTATGACAATCTGCTGGCATTTTCCGAGGGACGGAAGCTCAATAACGTAAACTGAATTTTGGGAGATAATCATATGTTCAATATAAACGATAAAAAAAGAATAGTCATCAAGCTCGGCACCTCCACGCTCACCCACCGCACGGGAAGGCTCAATATCCGCAGAGTTGAAAGGCTTGTAAAGGTATTTGCGGATCTTCAGAATGCGGGACACGAAGTTATCCTCGTATCATCGGGTGCGGTAGGTCTCGGAATGTCAAAACTGGGACTGACCGAAAGACCGAAGGACACACCTATGAAGCAGGCATGCGCAGCTGTCGGTCAGTGCGAGCTTATGTATATGTACGACAAGCTTTTCGGCGAATATAACCTGACAGTGGCACAGCTGCTGCTGACTAAATATGTGACCGATTCGCCCAGAAAAAACAATGTTGAAAATACATTCGAGAAGCTTATCGAAAAGGGCGTTATCCCCATCGTAAACGAGAATGATACAATAGCTATTGATGAGCTGGAGCTTGAATTCGGCGAAAACGACACGCTTGCGGCACAGGTAGGTATTTTCTGCAATGCCGATCTGCTGATAATAATGTCCGATATTGACGGACTTTACACAGGCAACCCGAACACCGACCCGAATGCAAGGCTTATCCCCGTTGTTGACGAGATAAACGATGAGATAAGAAGCATCGCAGGCGGCACAGGCTCGGCACTCGGAAGCGGCGGAATGATAACAAAGATAAATGCCGCAGAGATCGCAACAAACGCAGGCATAGACATGGTTATCCTCAACGGAAGAAACCCCTCCGTCCTGTATGACCTCTTCGACGGAAAGCAGGCAGGCACGGTATTTACAAGCAAAGGAGAATGAATATGAGTAAGTTGACTTACATTCGTTGTGGAGATTATGATATACCCAACCTAAAACTTTCTGAACAGCCGGAAACTTCTATCGGCAAGTACGGCAGAATGCGAAAATCCTACCTAAAGGAACATCGCCCCATTCTCTACACAAACCTGCTCACAAGCGGAACGCTGCATCGGCACCTTGCCGAGATCGACCAAGCCTGCAACGAGCGTATGGAAATCATCGTTTCCGATATGGCAAAGCAGGAAGGTGTAACCGAAGCGCTCAAAGCCGCCGACCAAATGGAATGGATGCGCCGCATGAACAGCATCCACAACCGTGCGGAGGAAATCGTTTTGACCGAGCTTGTATATGAATGACAAATGCCCGTTATTGGCTGCATGGCCGATAACGGGCATTTCTGCGTTTTAATCCTTTTCCTCGGTGCTGGCTACAAGTCGGTCAAAATCGCTCTGATACTGCCGATCCTGAATGACACGGTATTTCTCAAACTCACTCTCGGCAAAGGCTTTTGCAATGGCCGCTGTCACTTTTCCTTTATGATGCAGCACTTCTTCCTCGTTAAACTGCAAAAACGCATCCAGCCGTGCGACCCAATCCCGCATATACATGATGTTTCCACGGCGTGCCTGTCGCTCGGCGTAATCAAGATACATTGTGACGATTTCGTTCAGGCTTCCCATCTCAGTTTCATCCAGATAGTTCTTGGCTATCGAAACATCGGATTTGCGGATCCTGCCGCTGGGTGCATTTTTCCATGTTGTCAGGCCCATATTCGGTTTCGTGCTGTCTGCCCGGTCATAGATGATCTCCGCTGCGGTGTGCTTTGTAATTGCGTAATGCAGCTTGTTTTGTACAGTGGCGAAAAATTCTTTTGTCACAGGGCTGTCCAC
>USNJ01000082.1 GCA_900556055.1 uncultured Ruminococcus sp. | reverse complement strand
TACCGAGCAGTTCGGATCGGAGCTTTTTATTTCCGATGTAAGAGTGCTTACGCTGTCGAGCATGGACTGATTTGTGAGCCACTGAATTCCGTTTGAACCAAGCATTATGTAGACCTTGGAGGGCTGTGCCGCCGCTGCCTGTGCGGCAACTGTTCTTGATGAACCGTCAGCCATAGGTATCTCCTTGGTGAGGGCAGAGGAGGGATTGAGTCCGACCTTTGCGGCTACATTTGTTTCGGAGATGTATCCGTATCCCGAAAATCCCGTTGTGATCGAGTCGCCGATAAAGAGGGTGTCGGAAAAATATTCTTTATATTCCGAAGATGTTTTTGATGCTGCAGCTGTTTCGGCTTCGGTTTCGGAGCTTTCTGTTTCTTCCTCTGTTTCCTCGGAAGTTTCGGTTTCTGATTCCGATGTTTCAGTTTCTGTCTCGGTTTCAGCTTCTGTCAAAGTTGTAGTTGTGATAATTTCTTCTGCTGTGGTTTCGGTGAGCGGCGGAAGTGTCGGCATGGTGCCTGCTGCCTCCTGTGCTTCTTCGCTGTTGTCTATCTTTGAACATGAGGCAAGGAGAAGTGCAGCAGCCACAGCAGCAATGATCTTTTTATTCATCTTTTTTCATTCCTTTTTTTGCGCATTCATTGTTTTTACATCCGGAACATCCCGAACAGCCTGAGCATTTGTTTTTTTTCATGGATCTGACTGCGAGAACGAACCATGCTGCAAGTGCTGCGATAAGGATAATATCCAGCGGATTCATACAAATAAGCCTCCGATCGTATAAACAATAAATGAAACTGCCCATGCAGCTGCGCACTGCATAAATGCAACGCCTGCTGCGGATAATCCCGAGTTCAGTTCACGCTTTACTGCCGCAATAGCCGCAACGCATGGTGAATAAAGCAGGGTAAAGGTCAGGAAGCTGAACGCTGAAAGGGGAGTGAACATTCCTGCAAGTGCAGTTCCGAGGTTTGACGGAGAAGTGCCCATAAGTACGGCAAGCGTGCTGACAACGGCTTCCTTTGCTGTAAATCCCGTAATGAGTGCTGTTGAAGCTCTCCAATCGGCAAATCCGAGAGGTGCAAATATCGGAGATATGCACTTTCCGATAAGCGCAAGGAGGCTCTGCGAGCTGTCGCTTACGATATTCAGCTTTGCGTCAAACGTCTGTAAGAACCATATGAGGACGGTAGCTGCAAATATGACAGTGAATGCTCTTGTGAGAAAGTCCTTAGCCTTGTCCCACATCAGCATGACAACGCTTTTGGCGGACGGCATACGATAATTAGGCAGTTCCATAACGAACGGTATAGGATTGCCCTTGAACTTTGTCATTTTCATTATAAGCGCACTTATTATGCCTATGACGATGCCCATAACATATAGAAGAAGCATAACAATCGGTGCATGATCGGGGAAAAATGCAGCTGTGAATACCGAATATATCGGCAGCTTTGCTGAACAGCTTATGTACGGCGTAAGAAGGATAGTCATCTTTCTGTCACGTTCGCCTGAGAGCGTTCGTGTCGCCATTATTGCGGGGACTGAACATCCGAATCCTATAAGCATAGGCACAAAGCTTCGTCCCGAAAGACCGATCTTTCTGAGAAGCTTATCCATAACGAAAGCGACTCTCGCCATGTATCCGCTGTCCTCAAGTATAGAAAGGAAGAAGAACAGAGTGACGATCGTAGGCAGGAAGCTTAGAACACTTCCGATGCCCGCAAATACGCCGTCTATAATAAGGCTGTGGACGACGGGATTAAGTCCGTAAGCTGTAAGTGCCTTATCGGTCAGCTCGGTCACTTTATCTATGCCGATGCTGAGAAGATCGCTTAAAAATGCGCCCACGACATTGAATGTCAGCCAGAAAACGGTCAGCATGATAAGCAGGAAAACAGGCAGAGCAAGATATTTTCCCGTCAGTATCCTGTCGATCTTTACGCTTCGGATATGCTCCTTGCTTTCCTTGGGCTTGACAACAGTTTCTTTGCAGAGATTTTCGATGAATGTATAGCGCATATCTGCAAGAGCGGCATTTCTGTCAAGTCCCGACTCCTGTTCCATTTCGGTTATTGAATGTTCGATCATATCCTGCTCATTTTTGTTGATGTTAAGCAGAGATGTTATCTCGGGATCGCCTTCGACAAGCTTGGTTGCCGCAAAACGCCGTGAGATGCCCGCACGGTCCGCATGATCTTCGATAAGGTGAGATACAGCGTGTATGCATCTGTGGACAGGACCTGAGCAGAAGTCTGTCTTTTTGGGGGTTATCCTCTTTTTTATAATATCGCTCAGAACATCGACAAGCTCGCCGACGCCCTCATTTTTTACCGCACTTATCGGCACAGCGGGGATGCCAAGGCCTGCGCTCAGCGCCTCAACATCAACAGCACCGCCATTGTTTCGCACCTCGTCCATCATGTTCAGTGCAAGAACAGTCGGGATACCCATTTCGATAAGCTGGAGTGTAAGATATAGGTTTCTTTCGATATTTGCCGCATCTACGATGTTTATGATCGCATCTGGCTTTTGTACGATGAGAAAATCTCTTGTAACGATCTCCTCGTTGGTATAAGGGCGGATGGAATATATTCCCGGGAGATCAACGACTGTCATATCGTCGTGACCTCTGATAACTCCGCTTTTCTGCTCAACCGTAACGCCGGGAAAATTTCCGACGTGCTGATTTGAGCCTGTAAGCTGATTAAAAAGTGTGGTTTTTCCGCAGTTCTGGTTTCCTGCAAGTGCAATAACCATATATTATGGCCTCCGAAGATTTATTGAATTTCGTCGATCTCGATACGCTGTGCATCGTCGAGTCTTATGGTAAGCTCATAGCCCCTAAGATGAAGCTCGATCGGATCACCCAAGGGAGCAACCTTTCTGACATACACTCTTGTTTTCGGGATAAGTCCCATATCAAGCAGACGGCATCTCAGTGCGCCTTCTCCTCCGACAGCGGTTATAGTTGCGCTCTGTCCGGGTTTAAGTGAATCCAGAGTCATATCAATGACCATTCCTTTCAGAATTATTCGTCAAGCTTCAGCACGGACATGAATGCTTCCTGAGGAACGGAAACCGTGCCGAGCTGACGCATTCTCTTTTTGCCCTCTTTTTGCTTTTCAAGCAGCTTCTTCTTACGTGTGATATCACCGCCGTAGCACTTTGCAAGAACGTCCTTGCGCATTGCCTTGATAGTCTCTCTTGCGATGATCTTGCCGCCGACTGCTGCCTGTATAGGTATCTCAAACATCTGTCTTGGGATATTTTCCTTCAGCTTTTCAACCATCTTTCTTGCTCTTGCGTATGCACTGTCAGCATGGACGATGAATGAAAGGGCATCTATTACATCGCCGTTCAGCAGGATATCAAGCTTTACGAGCTTGGACGGAGCATAGCCGAGTATCTCGTAATCGAAGGATGCATAGCCTTTTGTGCGTGATTTCAGTGCATCAAAGAAATCGTAGACGATCTCGCAGAGAGGAAGCTCGTAATGCAGCTCAACTCTGGTAGCATCAAGATAGGTCATATCCTTGAAATTGCCTCGGCGTTCCTGGCAAAGCTCCATTATGTTTCCGACATAATCGGAGGGAGCTAGGATATTTGCCTTTACTATCGGCTCTTCGGCAGACTTTATTTCCGAGACATCGGGATAGTTTGTAGGATTGTCGATATAAACCGTCTCGCCGTTTGTGAGATTTACCTTGAAGATAACAGACGGTGCGGTTGTGATGAGATCGAGATTATATTCACGTTCAAGACGCTCCTGAATGATCTCCATGTGCAGAAGTCCGAGAAATCCGCAGCGGAAGCCGAATCCGAGGGCAATGGAAGTTTCAGGCTCAAAGGACAGCGAGGCATCATTCAGCCGGAGCTTTTCAAGTGCGTCACGGAGATCGCCGTAGCGCGCACCGTCAGCGGGATAGATACCCGAATATACCATAGGATTGACTTCACGGTAGCCGGGAAGCGGTTCGTCGCAGGGATTTTCCGCTGATGTTACCGTATCGCCGACCTTTGTGTCGCCTATGCTCTTGATGGATGCTGTGATATATCCAACTTCGCCGGCGCTTATTCCGCCAGGATTGCTTACGAGATCGGTAGCACCCATGTATCCCGCCTCAACAACGGTGAATTCTGCGCCCGTTGCCATAAGACGGATAGTGTCGCCCGGCTTTACGGCACCTTCCTTTACACGGACGTAAATGATAACGCCCTTGTAGCTGTCGTAGAAGCAGTCGAAGATAAGCGCTTTCAGGGGCTTGTTCGCATCTCCGCTCGGAGCGGGTATATCAGTGATGATACGTTCGAGAACGTCCTTTACATTGAGTCCTGTTTTTGCGGATATCTTGGGCGCATCCATAGCAGGAATTCCGATGACGGACTCTATCTCCGCACATACACGCTCAGGTTCAGCCGATGGCAGGTCTATCTTGTTGATGACAGGCATAACTTCCAGGTCATGTTCGATCGCAAGATATGTGTTGGCAAGCGTCTGCGCCTCGATTCCCTGAGATGCATCAACGACAAGAACTGCACCTTCGCACGCAGCCAGCGAACGGGATACCTCATAGTTGAAATCGACATGGCCCGGGGTGTCGATAAGATTGAAAACATATGTGTTTCCGTTGTCAGCCGTGTAATTCAGGCGGACAGCACGGGCTTTGATGGTGATTCCTCTTTCACGTTCGATATCCATGTTGTCGAGAAGCTGTTCTTCCATGTCACGCAGAGAAACTGTCGATGTCAGTTCGAGGATACGGTCGGCAAGCGTGGATTTACCGTGGTCTATGTGAGCGATTATACAAAAATTTCTTATATTTTCCTGGGGAGTCGGCAAAAAAATCTCTCCTTTTTTTAAAATCGGCGGTTTTCCGCATATGAAAACATTATAACATATTATAGGTCATTTGTAAAGCATCGCATACTCTATAATTTTGCATTTTTGATGTATTATTTTTATGTGATTTTACTTTGTGATATTCAATGCTTTCTTCATTCGGCACAGCCTTTGCGGGTGCTGCCGCTTTGTCATTCTGTAAGACAGATATTTCCCGGGAAAACGTGTGTATCACGGCGATATAATGCTTCAGGCGGGAATCAGTGCAAAAGATATTGAATTATCGTCGAATATGTGATATAATAATATCGGCAGAGATAAAATATGTACAAATCTCGCTTTGCTTAAATATTACGCAACAATTCTATTGACATTTACGTAAAAATCTGATAAAATAATATTACGGTATGCTTTAAACTTTGCTTAGGGGGCAAGTTCATGCTGACATATTATTATATTCAGACAAACATAATCGGAATAATCGTCCTGGTGATACTTCTTTCAAATAAAAATATCGCTTCTGAAAAGACAAAGACTCAGGGTACTTATTATGGGGTCGTAAGCCTTACAGCTGTCGAGCTTTCGCTTGACAGTGTGCTCTGGCTGCTCAGGGGAATGACCTTTACGGGTGCAATTGCGCTCAATGTGATATGCACGTTTGCTTATTACATAATACACTATATGATCCCGCTGATATGGTTAATTTATACCATGGAATATTTCCATATTGAGGGGCGTCTTAATGCGCTGGGAAAAGCAGGTGTATTGATCCCGTTTATTACGGGAGTGCTGTGCACTATCCTGAGCCTCAAAACAAAATGGGTTTTCGGAGTTGATGAGCAGAATTATGTCTACGGAGGAAAGCTGTCATGGCTGCCGTCGCTGACATCATTCATATATCTTATCGCCGCTGCTTCGATCGACCTTATTATGCTGAAACGAATGCATACAAAAACGGAAAAGTATCAGTGCATTTCCATGGCATCATTTATGATCATACCGATCACGGCATTGTTCATACAGTATAATTTTTACGGAACTTCTCTGCTGTGGATAGGCGTTGCGCTTTCACTGCTTATGGTATTTGTAAACGTGCAGAATCATCAGATCTCGGTTGACGGACTTACGGGACTTAACAACAGATATAAATTCGATAAATATATGACAAAAATATGTACTGAACAAAGCAAAAGCGACAAGTATTCTCTTCTTATGATAGACATTGACAAATTCAAGCTTATAAACGACAATTTCGGACATACGACGGGCGACAGGGCACTTGTCTGCGTTGCGGAGATACTCAAAAAAGCGTGCGAAAATTTCGATGCGTTTGCCGCACGCTACGGCGGAGATGAATTTGCGGTAGTCTGTTCCTGCGGAATGTCTGCACAGATAGCAGAAACGATCGAAAGGGAGACAGAACAGTTCAACAGAAAAAGCTCCGAACCGTTTACTATCTCACTCAGCATAGGTGAGACGGATTTTTGCGGCGGAGGCACTGAAAAGGTGCAGGATTTTGTTCTTCGTGCCGATCAGGAAATGTATGCGAAAAAGCAAAGTAAAAAAGCTGCGGAAGCGGCTTGCAGGGAATGATAGAAAATTAAGAAAATCAAGGAATGGTTCTCGAAACCGAAAAATATTTTTATACTGATACAGACAGCTGCGATAATTGTGCTTGCAGCTGTTGTATTCTCGGTCATTGGTCGGATAAGCGAGCTTGAAGCCAAAACTGTTGCCGTAAATGCTGAGATCCATGCTATGGAGGACAGCGTCATATCCGATGAAAACGCTATAACATTCAGTGACGGTTCAATGGGCGATGTATGGCTTGCGCGTCTTGATGATGTGCCTGAAAATCCATATGACTCCGAGCTTTTTTACCGTGATGATAACGGCCTGCTGCGATACAGCGATGAAGAAAACGCTGTTGAGGGAAAGGTCGGAATTGATGTTTCCTATTTTCAGGGTGACATCGACTGGGAAAAGGTCAGGGAAAGCGGCGTTGATTTTGCAATGCTCCGTATCGGATACAGAGGCTACGAAAGCGGTCAGCTGAATGAGGACGAGCGTTTTGCCGAATATGTTAAGGGTGCCGAAAAAGCGGGGATAGATGTAGGCGTGTATTTCTTTTCACAGGCTGTCACGCCCGAAGAAGCGCTGAACGAAGCTGTATTCACAGCCGATCTGCTGAAAAAATTCAAAATAACATATCCCGTTGTATATGACTGGGAAATGATAGGAACGAATGAGGCGAGGACAGATGCTGTATCTCCCGAAACGCTCAATAAATGCTGTGTTGCATTCTGCGATTATATCCGCGAATCGGGATATGTTGCAATGATTTATGCAAACCGAAGAACCGCACTTATGAAGATGAATATGAGCCGTCTGAAAGAATATGATTTCTGGCTTGCCGAATATCGGGACGAGCCTACATATCCGTATGAATTCCAGATGTGGCAGTATGCGAGCGATGGAAAGATCGACGGAATTGACACTGAAGTTGATCTGAACATCTCATTTGTCGATTATTCAAAAAGCAATACATAAAATTATCACTTCCGTACAAAATAATAAAAAAGTACGGGAGTGATTTTTTTGGATTTTTTAAAGCTTGTGGCAACTGCCGCTTTTTCGGCAGTTGTGATATTTGTACTGACAAAGCTTATGGGCAACAAGCAGATATCGCAGATAAATATGTTCGATTACATCATCGGCATAACGATAGGCTCGATAGCCGCTGAGATGGCGACTGAGATCGACGGTGAAATGTGGAGGCCGCTTACGGCAATGATCGTTTATGCGCTTATTGCGGTGCTTTCCACATTCCTGACGCTGAAATCCGTCAGAATGAGAAAGTTCCTGAACGGCAAATCCCTGATACTTTATGATAAGGGAAAAATATACAACGAAAATCTCAGAAAGGCAGGCATTGATCTCAATGAATTCCTTATGCACTGCCGAAATGAGGGATATTTTGATCTGAGCGAGGTCGAAACGGCGATAATGGAAATAAACGGACAGATAAGCTTTCTGCCCGCCTCCGACAGCCGTCCGCTTACGCCTAAGGATCTGAATGTCAAGCCGCCCGAAAGCTCGGTATCTCCGAATGTTATCATAGACGGAAAGATCATTGAGGAGACGCTGAAGCATACGGGAAATAACATGGTATGGCTTGAAAAGAAGCTTTCCGAGCATGGCATATCCGATGTGAATGATGTATTTCTCGGAGTATGCGTGAACGGCAATGAGCTTCAGGTATTCCGACGTGACGGAGGAACAGGCAGGGAAGTCTTTGAATGAGGGGAAGCCCCTCTGCTTTTTCGTTCGTTAAAAAGCAAAATGAGCGAATATTGCTGCTCGGTACCGTCAGAACTTCTTTATGTTACTTTTTATAAAAGGGGAAGCCCCTCCGCTTTTTCGTTCGTCATAAAATCACAATGAAAAAATTGTAATTAGACATGTATATCAATAAATATGAGAAAAAGGTTGAAAAGGGTTTAGAAAAAAAGAAAAGTGGTTCAAACAACGTAGAATAGGGATTATTCTACTGCGAGAAAGCTTGAATTTGTTGTTCATGGAAAAATATGGTGTCAAATGGGAAGCGGGAGTTTTCAACGAAATCCGAATGGGTTGTTGAAAACTCCCGCTTTTTTGTTTTTAGCGTTTTAGGGGCATTATAAAGCGTTTGGAAAATGCTTATAATGCTGTTAGAATGACGTAAAATAGGAATTTTAAAGAACAGTGCCGTTATAACAGGTGTTTGCGAATAACTAATATGATGGTAAAAACGATGAGCGGCAACGAGCCTTGAAACCTTGAAACTTTTACTTTGAAACCTTGAAACCAGTTTCAAGGCTCTTTTTGTAGGTCATCTATTATGCTGTGATTTGATGTAACAAGGACAATACTATGACCGTCTCCAAAATCAATAGTAACTTCTCCGCATAGGCACACATTATAGCTTGGATTATCTTTATATCTCAAATCAG